>CBFGQE010000096.1:0-9201 GCA_965650815.1 uncultured bacterium | reverse complement strand
ATCTGCTCCGCGCCGAGCGGCGTGGAGGCGGCGAGCTGCTGGGTCAATTCGGCGAGCACGAGACGAAAATAGAAGCAGCCTCACCGCTCGACAACGAAGCATTCGTCCGTTCCGAACCGTTGGGATGCTGGGGTTTTGGAATTGGCGGGCGCTCCACCGTTGTCCTTCTTGTCCATGCCCACCGAATAGACCACATACCCGCTTTCATTGGGTTTGTAGCGCATCGGCAAGCCGTCGAATGGATCCGATGGGATCTCCTTCAGATACTCGGGAACGAGCGCGGCCAAATCGCTGGGAACCCTTCCATTGGCTTTGCGGAACCGTTCGACGGCCACGGCCGTCAGCGAGGCACGGGAGGCGGCGCAAAGCAGCGCATTGCGATCTGACAGCGCTTTGACGGATGGCAGCAACTTGGCAAGGAACGCCGAACGCGTATGGCCAATCTCGTTCTGCAATTTGGCGATTTCCTCGAAGCGCCCGGTTCCGCCGACAGTTTCAATCTCAATCGCAGCCCCCATCTTCTCGAGGAAAAATCGCCGGTTTTCCAGGATCTCCCCGGTGGCTCTCATCCAAATCCCATCCGCCGATGAGTTCCGCCGCCCGCCCTCACCCGAAATGGGAGTAGCCCTAGCATAGCTGTCGAGCAGCGACAGCCCGAGACCACGTTCGGCCAGAAGCATCGCTTTTGTGAGCGCAGGATCGTCGGTCGGCTCCAGAAGCTTCTGCAGTTCGAGCAACTGCCCTTGCGAAATACCGTTCAGCACCACGATACCGGGAAGCAGAGTGCAGACGCGCCCGTCTATCCCGATTCGAATCGATTGGGAAAGCCGATCAGGATCGTCCCGAAGCAGACGGCCCAGGCGAAGCAAATCCATCGCTGAATCGGCCGCCTGACGACCGTCCCCCATTTCGATCCATCGACGACAATCGAGGTCGAACAGCTTCGCCTCCGCTTGTAGAGGGGTGAGATGAAACAAGGAAGAAAGATGTCCCTCTTCGAAACGCACGGGAAACCGCGCGCTGGATCTCCGCAAAGCGCCACGAACCGCTTCCAAGTGTAAGGCATGCTGATCTAGGAAGCGGCTCACCCGCTCCAAAAGCTCGGCGGCGGGAATGGGCTTGGGTGGTTCACCTCTACCGCTTCCGGGCACGTAGCGGCTATATTGTTCCGAGGTGGCGGACCTCTGCGGCTTGCCCAGCGATTCCAGTTCATCCGGTATTTCGATGACTTTTGCTCTCGGCATAGCCCTGCGCTTTTCTCCAACTGCTTTCCAATACTCCGGATCCTCTTCCTCCCACAGATCCATCAACGGAATCGCCGCGTTCTCTTCATCCGGGATCGGGGCGTAGTAGGTGGCGGCCAGTTCGGCGAGGGTCCAAGGCTCGCCGTTCGCGCGGGCCTTGGCTTCTAGGCGTTTGATTTCGCGGTGCGTCCGGATGCGGAAGGAGATGTGCCAGACGAGCAGCACGACGAGGATCGCGGCGAAGGCCTTCAGCAGGAACCGGAAAACGCGGCGGCGCGGCGGCCGGGGCAGGGACGGGGGCTTGGCGGTCACGCGCAGGGGTTAGCGGGGCGACACCGATGCGTCAATCTTCGGCCTCCGAATCGCCAAGGCAGACTTGTGGGACGTCGCCCTCTCCAAGATCGCTGCGGAAGAAAGCCGTGGCCGCGAACGTGGTGCTCCCACCAGGAATTGAACCTGGATCAGACGTTTAGGAAACGCCTGCTCTATCCATTTGAGCTATGGGAGCGCACCGGGCCGCCGAGTTTCTTGAGGCCCGGGCGAAAGCCAAGCGTGGAAAATCACTACGGGCTGGCGAAACCCATCGGCAAGCCCTTTCACGGGGCGGCTTGACGCGACCGGTTCCGGGAAGAACAAACACCGCCATGCGTTTTCCCTCGGACCCGCTTCTGTCGCGCCGCGACGCGCTCGCGCTGCTCGGCCAGGGCGGCGTGTGCGCGTTGCTCGCGTCCGTGGGGTGCTCTTCCATTCCCCGATCCCGTTCATTCCGGCTCTCGGCCGAGGATGACCGTTTCCTGGAGGAGCTGGAGCGCACCGCCACGACCTTCTTCCTCGAAGCCGCCCATCCAGTGACGGGCCAGGTGCTCGACCGCAAGCTTGCCGATGGCCAGCGCGAAACCCGCACCGTGGCCAGCATCGCCGCCACCGGCTTCGGCCTGTCCGTGCTCTGCCTCGCGCACGAACGCGGCCATGCTTCCCGCGCGGAGATCCGCGAACAGATCGTCCGCACGCTGCGCTGGCTGCACGATCGGCAACCGCATGTGCGCGGCTTTTTCTACCATTTCTTCCACCACGAAACCGGCGAACGGGTGTGGAACTGCGAGCTCTCCTCGGTGGACAGCGCCCTGCTCTTCTGCGGCGCGCTCCATGCACGCGCGTGTTTCGCCGACGACGCGGAGATTGTCCGTCTGGCCAGCGGCATCTTCGACCGCGCGGACTGGCCGTGGTTCCTCGACGGTCAGGCGACGCTCTCGATGGGCTGGAAGCCGGAAAGCGGCTTCCTCGCCAGCCGTTGGGACCACTACTGCGAGCTGATGCTCATCTACCTGCTCGGGCTCGGTTCGGAGACGCATCCGCTGCCGCCCGAGACATGGCGCGCCTGGAGCCGGCCCGTGCGGGAATTCGACGGCGAACGCTTCGTCTGGTCGCCCGCGCCGCTCTTCGTCCACCAGTTCTCCCACGCATGGTTCGACTTCCGGAACCGCCGGGAGGCCGGAGTCGATTGGTTCCGCAATTCTGCCGTAGCCACCCGGGCGCATCTCCATTGGTGCCTGCAACAGCGCGGTCGTTTTCCCCAATGGTCGGAGGATCTCTGGGGCGTGACGTCGAGCGACTCGTCGCGCGGCTACGTGGCTTGGGGCGGCGACGGTTCGGAAGGCCAACTGGACGGCACGATCGTCCCCTGTGCCTCCGCCGGTTCCCTGCCCTTTCTCGCGCAGGAATGCCTCCGCACCCTGCGTCACCAGCGCAAGGTCCACGGCGACCGGATCTGGAAACGCTACGGCTTTGTGGACGCCTGGAATCCGCACAACGGCTGGGTGAACCCCGACGTGATCGGCATCGATGTCGGCATCACCGCGCTGATGGCGGCGAATCTCCGCGACGGCTTCGTGTGGCGGACGATGGGCCGCGATCCCGTCGTGCAACGCGGTCTGTCGAGGGCGGGATTCGGCGGCTGAAAGCGGGCCAACCGAACTCGGGGCCGTAGCCATTCAATGCAGCGGCTGTCCGCCTGCGGATCAGGGCAAATGCCGGAGCACCGTTTCGACCGCGAGACCGTTGAGTCCGGCGGAGTCTTGGAGAAGTTGGAAGCGCTCGCTCCTTGGCCGCCAGACCGGGACGTTGGTCGGGCCCCAGAGGACGGCTCCGGGCAGACCGAGCGCGGCGGCGAGGTGGCTGAGGCCGGAGTCGTGGCCGAGGAAGAATCGTGCGTGGGAGAGAGCTTCGGCGACCTCAGCCAACGGCCGGTTCACCAGCACTTGGCAACGGTCTTTGGGAATGAGGGCGGTGACGGCGGCCAGACGGGCGTGATCCGCTTCTCCGCCGATCACGAGGAAGTCGTCGGGGCGTTCGGCGACTAGGCGGGAGACGAGTTCACACCAGCGGGCCAACGGCCAGTTCTTCGATTCACTGCCGCTGCCGGGATGCAGGGCGAGGATGGGGCGCTGGCTCGGCGGGAGCCGTCGTCCTACCTCGTCGAAAGACAGCCTCGGCACAGGATCGGCGTCGAAGATGGCGAGACGTTCCAGCGGCTTCAGCAGCTGTTCCGTCACGTGCAGCGGAAGCTTCTCGTCGGGGCGGTGGATCGACTGGAGGAACTGGCCCCGGCAGCTCTTGGCGACGTTGGTCTTGAAGAGGTCGTCGGGGTCGTAGAGGTGCGAAACGATGATGGGGAACCCGGCGAAGTAGTCCTGCCATTCGGGTTCCAGCACGCCGCTCTTGGCGAAGAAGCTGGCGAGGCCGCGCGATTCGATGGGCCGCCAGCCGTCGGCCAGGCCGGAGCGCAGCGCGAGTTCGGCGACGCGCTCGTAGGCGACGAGCTCGATGCGGGCGATGGGGAACTGTTTCCGGAGCGCGGCGAGGACAGGGAGCGTGACGATGAAGTCGCCGATGGCGCCGCCGCGGATGACGAGGATCTGGGCGGAGGGCGCGCTCACGGGCCGATCATTTCATCTGCCGAAACACGGTCACTCCCAGCACGAGGAGGAACGCGCCGACGGCTCCGGTCAGGCCGCTGACAGCCCTCAGGCGACCATCGCTGGTCGCGGCCCAGTCGAACCAATCGCGCAGCCGCCACGGGGAAACGCTGAGCCACATGCCGAAGAAGACGAAGACGTAGGCGAGCGTCTGGTTGACCACCACGAAGGCCGATTCGCCCAAGTGCGGACGACCGGCATCGACCATGATCTTGGCCGTCAGCAGCATCAACGCGGCGAGCCCGCGCACGGCGATGAAGTCCTGGAGGAAGAGACACGTGCCCACGCCGAGGGCCACGAGGATCATCATCAGGTAGGGCTTCATCGGCTCGAAGTCGGCGATGGACTCGACCTTCAGGTTGTAAACGAACCAGACGGTGGCGAGGACGACGAAGACGATGCCGATCCCGATGTTGCGGGAGAATCCCTTGATGGGGCCGGCCATGCCGCCGGGCTTGAGGAACGCAGCCGCCGATGGGAGCAGGACGATGAGTCCGAGAAGCGTCGAGACGAGCGAAAGTGGGAGTTCCATGCGGTTGCGCGCGGCTAGTCCAAGTGAATCACCGGGTCGCCGTAAAGGGTGAAAGAGGCGCCGCAGCGGACGATGTTCAGCCGCATGACCTGCGCGCGGTGGCGGTCGTCGCCGTCGAAAAGGACGATCTTGCCGCAGCGGGTCCGGCCCATCATGCGGGCCTCGTTCTTCTTGCTCGGACCTTCCACCAACACTTCGACCTGTTGGCCGACGAAACGTTCATACCGCTGCGCGCCGATCTCGTTGATCCGCGTCAGCAGCCGGGCGTGCCGTTCTTCGATCACTTCGTCCGGGATCTGGTCCGGCATGGCGGCGGCGGGGGTGTCCTTGCGCGGCGAGTATTTGAAGACGTAGGCGTTGTCGAACCGGGCCTCGTCCGCCAGCGACATCGTCTGCTGGAAGTCCTCCTCCGTTTCTCCCGGGAACCCGACGATGATGTCGGTGGTCAGCCCGATGTCGGGCCGGACGGCGCGGAGCTTCTGGAGAATCCCGAGGAACCGCTCCCGGGTGTAGCCCCGGTGCATGATCTTCAGGATGCGGTCGCTGCCGCTCTGCACGGGAATGTGGGCGCTCTCCACCAGCTTGGGCAGCCGGCCGTAGGCTTCCACGAGATCGTCGCCGTAGCCCTTGGGATGCGGCGAGGTGAAGCGCACGCGCTCCAGCCCTTCGATGGCATGGACGGCGTCGAGCAGCTGCACGAAGGCGCTGCGGCCTTCGACCAGCGGATAGTCGCGTTTGCCGAAGCTGGTGACGATCTGGCCGAGCAACGTGATCTCCTTCACGCCGCGTCCGACCAGTTCGCGGCATTCCGCCACGATGTCGGGAATGGTCCGGCTGCGTTCCGAACCCCGGGTGGAGGGCACGATGCAGAAGGTGCAGTGCTGGTTGCAGCCCTGCATGATGCTGACGAAGGCCGTGACCGCTCCTTTGCCGGCGGCACCGGCGAGCAGGTGCTCCTTGATCGCGCCCTGGCTGCCGGCCTCGGCTTCGGTGGCGACGATCTTGTCGCGCCGCCCAGCCAGCAGGTCGTCGAGGTATTCGGCGGTGCGGTGGAACTTCTGGGTGCCGATGACGAGATCCACGTCCGGCAGCTTGTCGATCAACGCCTGGCCGCGGCTCTGCGCCATGCAACCCATGAAGCCGAGAATCTGGTCGGGCCGCGTCTTCCGCGCGTTGCCGATGAGGTTCTCCATCTTACCGATGGCCTTCTGCTCGGCGAAATCGCGGACGGAACAGGTGTTGAGCAGGACGACGTCGGCCGACGACTCGTTCGGGGCGAGGGCATAGCCCTTGGCGACGAGCTGGGCGGCGACGGCTTCGCTGTCGCGCTCGTTCATCTGGCAGCCGTAGGTCTTGATGAAAACACTGGGCATGGTTTCCGAACCGGAGCGCGGAACCTAGGCGACCGGTGGAAAGATGGGAAGGGAGGTTTTTCCTCCCAGGAAGGGGGAACATCGAACGTTCAACGTCCGACGCTGAACGTCGAAGGGATGCTTCGGCGGAATGGAGCGCCGATTGGCAATCGCGGCCGTATCACCGACTGGCAGTTTCGCAGGTTCCTGCTTGCGTAGCCTCGCCCGGTCAGGGGACCGAGCCTACAAGGATTTGCGCGATCAAGTGCACGGCACGGTTTGGACTTGGGCGGCTACGGATTGGGCCAAACGGGAGCGGGTGGCAGCGGCGGGAAATAGGGAGGCTGCGTGCTGCGCTGGACCTCGACGATGATGGTGCTTTCCAAGGCAGTGATGACAGTTGTGGCCGGGGAGGTGGTTTCCGCTGTAGGGAGCGGGTTTGGAACTGAGACCACTGGAACAACACCGATGTTCTCGATTACTACACCGTAGCCGCCGCCTCCACTCCACCCACCCTGCCCGCCGTTTTCGTCCACGTAGGACGTCGCCCTTCGGTTGAACTCCGCCCCATACAACCCGATCCCGGTCAGAATCCGTTGGGTCAGGCTGGGCGGATCGTCTTGGCGATGGCGGTCGATCAGCGGCTTGTTCGTCCCGAAGTAGAACCGCACGCCGAAGAGCGCATGGTCGTAGTCGTGGCTGCCCCGGGCGTATTCGGCAGTCAGCGCCAGACCCTTCCAAGGCGTCTGGTATTCGGCCTGCGCCACACCGAGATGGTTCCCGAACGCATGGGTGTAGCCCGCACCCAGCCGCAGGTTGCCGGTCACGTAGTAGTCCAGGCTGACTGAGCCGGTGAATTCGGTCGGATCGCTGTCGATGAACGGCGCCGGAACGTCGTAGCTCAAATGTCCCACGCCGACATGGCCGTTTATGGTGAACTTCCCGGCGTAGTATTGACCTTCGACCAGAGCTTGCGAGGAGCTGACCGCGTCCTGCGTGATCGCGCCACCGGCGATGCCCAACAACCCGAAGGACGGATCCCGCCAGAAGAAGTGCCCGGCTCCGCCAAAGAAATCGCGGTCGGAAACACGGGTGTAGAGCGCGTCGGCCTGGAACCCGAACTTAGTGCCCACCGGCACGGTGATGCTGCCGGAAAAGTTGTGGCCGTCGTCCGACTCCATCACGCCGCCCGCGTAGTCCACCTTGCCATTGAGGGCAGAGACGGCGGGCTGGAACTCGATGGATTCGGCACTGGCCGTCGTCGCGACGGTTCCGGCGAGGATCAGGAGTTTGAAGGGGTTCATGGAGCGTTCCTTGGACCGGTGGAGAATTAGCGGGCTGGCAAAGGGGCGTCCATCGGGAACTGGAGGAACAATGTCCTTTAGACTTCAGGGCCTACCCACCCCTGCCCCTCCCAGGAGGGGAACCGAGGACGCACGTTCGGCATCCGGATGACGCTCTGCCTTATCCCCTCCTTGGAGAGGTCAGGGGCGGGTTCGCTTCTCCGTCGGTTCAAGCCATGTCCTCCCTTGGCGGGCACAACTCCCCGCCCACCCCGCGCCGGGAATCCCCTTGCGCTTTGTCCGCCGCGTCGCGATTTACTGGGCGCGATGACTCGTCCCCAGCGGATTTCCTACGTCTTCATGGCCGTGATGCTGCTCTTCGTCGGCTGGCTGCACATGGCCACGCTGTTGCTCACGACGATGTTCGGCTACCTCGCGCTGCGGACCTTCGCCTACCGGGGCAACAAGGCGCTGGCGGTGACGCTCTTCACCGTGCTGATCGCGGGGGTCTCGCTGGGCACGCTCTACTTCGGAAAACGCGCCTACGTGGCCTTTCCCAAGCTGGCGGACGAAACGATCCCCAAGGTGAACGAACTGGCGGCCAAGGTGGAGTTCGAGCTGCCCTTCAAGAACCACGTGGAGCTGCTCGATTTCCTAAAGCAGCAGGCCCAGCTCCAGATCCGCAACCTGCACCACCTGCTCACGATGGTCGTCTTCCAGGTGGTCTATCTCATCATCGGCGCGGTGCTGGCGGTGAGCCTCTTCTTCAACTCGAAGCTGCAACTGGACGAGGACCCGAGCTTCCGCCGCGACAGCCTCTACGCCCTCTCCGCCCAGGAGATCATGCGGCGGTTCAAGACCTTCTACGCCAGCTTCCGCGTCGTGATGGGCGCGCAGATCCTGATCTCGCTGATCAACAGCGCCGCCACCGGCATCTTCCTCTTCGCCGCCGGGTTCCCGCACGCGGCGCTGCTGACGATCTTCACCTTCGCCTGCGGACTGTTGCCCATCATCGGCAACCTGATCAGCAACACCGTCATCACCTGCGTGGGCCTGGTCATCTCGCCCAAGATGGCCGCGCTCGCGCTCGGCTACCTGATCGTGATCCACAAGTTCGAGTATTTCCTGAACTCCAAGATCATCGGCAGCCGCATCAAGAATCCCATGTGGCTCACCCTGATCGGCCTGTTGATCGGCGAGCGGCTCATGGGCATCCCCGGCATGATCCTCGCGCCCGTGGTGCTCCACTACGTCAAGGTCGAGGCCTCGCGGGCCAAGGCGGAATCGGCCACCGTCGGCACCGGTCCGGCCGACGGGGAGATCGAGAACGCCACCTGAGAGCCTGTGTGAAAAAAACGCAGAGCATCAGAGAGGCAGAGAACAAACTCCCTCGTGGAAAACTCGGCGCTAGGGAGGGTTCCTCTTCCCTCGGAGAGCCCATGATTCCTTCAGCGCAGCTTCCGCCTGCGTTGGCGTTTGCCAATCACCAAAAATTCAGGCTGAAACCCCACTGCAGGCGACGGGTGCGTCCCTTGACCCGAAGGGCTTCACTCCTATAGTCCGCGCACAATGTATTTGGACCCTTCCGGTGAAGATCCCGACTCGCCCTCCGCAGTTTCCCAGGAATTGAAGCAGTTCCGCTCCGCCGGCCGCGGCTATTGGCGCAACGTGCCCGACGCGCAGTGGAACGACTGGAAATGGCAGCTCAAGCACCGCATCACCACGGTCGAGCAGCTGGAGAAGTTTCTCCCCACCCTCACGCCCGAGGAACGTCTCGGCGCGGTCCTCGCCGGCGAGAACAAGCTGGCGATGGCC
>CBFGQE010000095.1:0-9233 GCA_965650815.1 uncultured bacterium | reverse complement strand
GGTTTACACCGTGACGCAGGAGGAAGTGGACGCGGGCGTGCCGCTGATCCTGAAGCTGGGCACCCGTGAAGCCGGCATGTTCATCGACCGGATCATCCTCAGCCAGGTGCTTCTGACCGAGACGGAGTTCAATGCCCTGCCCAATTCCGGTTCCGTGGCCCGGCCCGCTCTGGTCAAGGCGGTGGGATCGGCGGGACTGACCAATGTCACCGTCACGTTCGACCGCCCGTTGGCCCCCGCCTCCGTTATACCGTCCAGGTTCACGTTGAGCGGCGGAGTGGCCGTCACTGCGGCGGTTCTCGATGTGAACACGTCCAAGGACGTCCTCCTGACCACCGGCACCCAGGTGCAGAACAGCAACTACGTGGTCACCGTGAACGGCGTGACCGACGTGAGCGGCAACGCGATCGCGGCGAACTCGACGGTCGCCTTCACTTCCTGGCGGCTCGCCCCGGGCTGGATCACCCGCGAACTGTTCTATGACGTGGCCGGCACGACGGTTGCCGACCTGCAGGCGGACGCCAGGTTCCCAAACAGCCCGAGCTCGCTGGACTTCGTGCGCACCGTTTCCCTGGGCACGGACTTGCAGCTCGCCAATTACGGGGCCCGCTTCCGCGCCTTCTTCGTTCCTCCCCAGGCCGGCTCCTACGAATTCTATCTCCATGCGGACGACGAGGCGGTGCTTTCCATCAGCACGGATGTGTCGGAGGCCAACCTCGTCCCGGTGCTCACGAGCGTTGCCGGGCTCACCGGCTTCGATGCGAGCGTGGTTCATACGGCGGACAATCTGGTCGCCGGACAACGCTACCTGTTTGAGGTGCTCTACAAACAGGGGACCATCCCGGCGGTGGTCGGTCTGGGAGCACGGCGCGTGGGCACGCCGGGAAATGTGGCCGACATTCCGCCGTTGGGAGGAAGCATGGTTTCGACCTTCATCAACCCCGACGCGGCCACGGTGAGCATTTCCCAGCAACCTGCTAGCGCCACGATCCCTGCCGGACAGCGCGCCCGCTTGTCCGTGAGGGCGACGGCTCCCAAGGGCGGCACGCTCTTCTACCAATGGCAGGTCGAGGGGGTGGACATCCCCGGAGCCACCCGCCCGACCTACGTGACTCCGATCCTCGCCCCGGCCGACAACGGCAAGAAGTTCCGCTGCGTCATCGGCGTCAATGGCGTGGATGTGCCGAGCCAAGAGGCCACCATCACCGTTGGACCGGCCCAGCCGATCCCGCTGGTTCCCTACGTCGGGATCAACTTCTCGGGCGGCGGCGACGCGGGCACGACCGCCGGAGCCGCTCTCGCCACGAACGACATCGCGGGCGCCGTGCTTCAGGGCAACTTCAACAACATCCCGGACGCCCTGATCGACGGGACCCATGTCCTCCGCGACGCCGACGGCGCGGTCACACCCGTGACGATCGCCGTCTGGGATACCGTCAACCAGGTGCCCATCGCGGCCGGCACCCGGATCGGCATCGGCACCGGTGCCTCCAGCGCCGAGCACGCGATGCTCCAGGGCTCCATCGCCAACAACAACACCCCGGTCTCGCTCATCCTGAGCAACGTTCCTCCCGGGGCCTACAACCTCATCGTTTACAGCGTGGGCTTCAGTTTCAACAGCACCTACGAGCAGGACTACGCCCTCGTCGGGGCGGCCACCTATCCCACCTTGGCGGTCCGGGCGCAGAGTTCGCTCCAGTTCCTGGCCAATCCGGAGTTGGTCCGCATGAACAGCACGGACACCAACAACCGGGCCCTCGGCAACTATGTGATGTTTGAGAACGTCGGACCGGCGGGGGACGGCACGTTGCTGCTCACCGTCACGCCAACGTCGGCCAACGTCGGAAACGCCGGCTACTTCCCGCCCATCAACGCGCTCCAGCTCGTGAAGGTGGCGGCCCAGCCTCCGCTCATCACCGTGGGCCGACAGGGGGCCAACGTGACCATCTCCTGGACCGGTGATGCTTCCGGCTATGTCCTCCAGGGGAGCCCGGCGGTCGGGTCTGGTGCCAACTGGCAGCCGGTTGAAGGCACCCCCAACCCGATCACCGGTGCTGGCTCCACCAGCGTGGCGCCGTCCGGCAACCAGAGGTTCTTCCAGTTGCGGAAATAGCCCCCGAGCAGGGCGTCTGTTTCGACAAGGGCCGATCCGTTGCCTGCCAACGGGTCGGCCCTCTTCGCGTCTCCGTTTGGCGGGTTCGCGCCGTGCGCGGAGCCGGTGGGCCAATGATGGCTTGCACTTCCGGCGTCCGCCCTTATGCACCTCCGGTTGTTTCGGTGGACGCTCAATCTTCATCTTCTTCGTTGGTGATCGCGCTCGGGGTCGGGGCTTTTACCCAGGGCGTGTTGTCGGCGCTGCGCGACGACGGCGCGCGGGTGGCCACGTATCTCACGCGCGGCTACGCGCACCACGGCCCATCGCTGGTCGGGCCGGTCGTCGATCAGGCCGATGTGCCCGATCCCTGCGATTGGCTGGCCCGGGAACGGCCCGCGCTGGTCGTGCCGATGTCGATCGAATGGGCGCAGCGGCCGTGGGCCAAACGGTTCCTGGATCTCGGCCTGCCGTTTCTCTGTCCCACCGGCGAGGGGTTGAAACTGGAGCTGGACCGCGACTTTGCCCGCGTGCTCTGCGAGCGGTTCGGCGTGGCGTTTCCGCGCGCGTTCGTTGCCCGAGACCAAGCGGCGGCTGAAGCATTGGTGCGCGAACATGGACGGCCCTTCGTCCTGAAGAATCCCGTGTGCGGTCCCAACAGCCCCATCCACACCATCGTTTGTGAAACGGTGGAGGACACGCTGGGGTGGTTGCCCCGGCTGGACTACGCGGACGGCGTCTTCATGCAGGAATATCTCGGGCGCGCCGAGGCGGGGCACATCGCGCTGGTCAGCGGCGGCGAGATCCATTCGCTGGTGACGAACCAGGAATACAAGCGCGCCTTCGACGGCGACATGGGCGTGGTGGCGGGCGCGCCGTTGGGCGGCTTGATCGAGCGCGATCCGGAGGACCGCTACGGGCTCTGCGAAGAGCTGTTGCGGCCGTTGTTGCCGTGGTTCCGCGAAGTGAACTTCCACGGACCGGTGCAGGTGACGGCGATCCGCAGCGGCGGCCATTGGCAGGTGCTGGAATACAATGTGCGCCTCGGCATCACCTCCGGCCCGATGATCTGCCGGATGCTGGCGAACCCGCTGGAGACGCTGATCGCCTGCGCCAGCAACCGGCCGTTGTCGCCGCGTTGGCGGGAGGAACGGCGCTTCGGCTGCTCGGTGACGTTGGCGGGCTACGGGTATCCCTTCACGAAGATGGAGGGGCCGCGCGTGCCGGTGGTGCGTAGGCCGGGCATCCCTGCCCAGCCTGCGGACGTTCTGTGGAACGAAGTCGCCTTGTCCGCCTCCGGGCAGCTCGAAGCCACGGGACACCGCATCTGCGACGTGACGGCGTTGGCCCCGACGCTCTCGGCCGCCATCGAGGCGGCCTATGCGGAGATCGGCCAGTGGAGCTCGCTCGGCAGCTACTATCGGCGCGACGTGGGGCAATCGCTTTGGCCGCCCGGTGCGGGCGCGGCGGGGCCGCGCGTTGAGACCGTTCCGCTCCGCTCCGCCTGGATCGAGGTGGACCACGCGCAGTTGCAACGGAACTTCGCCGCGATCCGTCGCCAGGCCGAAGCAGCCAATCCCGGCAAGGCGGCCGAAGTGCTGCTGGTGGTGAAGGACGACGGCTTCGGCCACGGCGCGGTGGAGACTTCGCGGACGGCCTTGGCCTCGGGCGCGAAGCGCCTGGCGGTGGCGACGCTCGGCGAAGGGCTGGAGCTGCGCCGGGGCGGCATCGATGCTCCGATCCTCGTCTATGGCGAGCGCGCGCCGGAGGATTTGGCGGAATGCGTGAAGCATGGGTTGACCGTGTGCGTGAACGATCTTTCCACGCCGACCGAGCTGGGAAGGTTGGCGCGTGGCTTCGGGATGCGCACGAAGGTGCATCTCAAGGTCAGCACCGGCATGAACCGCCACGGCGTGGATTGGGAAGCGACCGCCATTCTTGGCAAGTCCATCGCGGAGATTCCGGGGATCGAGCTGGAGGGCGTGTTCAGCCACTTCGCGATGTCGGACGCGGCGGACCCCGCGTTCTCGCTGGAGCAGATCGAACGCTTCCGCCAGGCCGTCGGACGATTGAAGAACGCGGGCGTGCGCGTGCCGTTGCGGCATCTGTGCAACTCCGGCGGTTTCCTGAACTTCCCCCAGGCACACTTCGAGATAGTGCGGCTCGGGCTGCTGCCGCTCGGCTGGTATCCATCGAGCCATGTGCCGACGCTCGAAGGCCTGGCCCCGGTGATGACGGTCAAGGCCCGCGTCGCGCTCGTGCGCGAGGTCGCACCCGGCGAAACGGTCGGCTACGGGCGGCGTTACCGCGCGGAAATGGTCCGGCGCATCGCGGTGCTGCCCGTGGGCTACGGCGACGGTTATCCGCGGCTGTTGAACACCGGCTGCGTGCTGCTGCACGGACGCCGCGTGCCGATCCGGGGCGGCGTGACGATGGACGCCATCATGGTCGATGTGACGGAGCTGCCCGGCGTGGCGGCGGGCGACCAAGCGGTGTTGATGGGGTCCCAGGGCGCGGAGCACATCTCCGTGCATGAACTCGCCGGCGCGGCCAACACGGTCTCCTACGACATCCTCGTGCGCTGGAGCAGCCGGATGGAGCGGAGGCATCTGCGGTGAACACGGATGCCAGATGCCGGATGCCGGATGCCGGATGGGCTGCGAAGCTCGTTCTGAAAACTCTGTCGTTGGCCGCCCCTCACCCCGGCCCTCTCCCCATCGGATGGGGAGAGGGTGGCCGGAGGCCGGGTGAGGGGCACCTCCGGCATCCGGCATCCGGTATCCGGTATCCGAGGACTGCCCCATGAAGCTCCTCTTCTCCGAGTGGAAGTCCGACTACGCCACCTACACGTATCCCTACGTGATCTGGGCGCTGCCCGAAGCCGGAGAAACGCCCGCCGACTTCTTCGAGCGCGGATTGTTGCCCGCCGCGCCGGACCTCAGCCGCTTCTACGTCTGCCGCAATCTCCGCGTCGTGTTGGAGAAGTTCCAGCCCTCGTCGGAAAACCGCCGCATCCTGCGCAAAGGGCAGGGGATCGTCAGCGAACTGATCCCGCGCGCGGCCTTCGACTATTCGGAGAGGAAACGCGCGGCGTGGAAGGCGTATGCCGACCAGCGTTTCGGCGAGGACGTGATGTCGTTCGCGCGGCTGGATCGGCTGATGTCGTCCCCGGTCATTTCGCACCTGATGGTCTTCCGTGAAGAGGCGACCGGGGCCGAGGTCGGCACCGTCCTGATGCACCTCGAAGCACCGCGCGTGGCCTACTATTACTACGCGTTCTTTGATCTCGGCGGGATGTCGCGGAACCTCGGCATGTTCATGATGACGGCCACGATCGAGCACTTTGCCAAGGCTGGCTTCCGGGCGGTCCATCTGGGCACCTGCTACTCGGAACGCGCCCTCTACAAGACGCAGTTCTCCGGCGTGGAGTTCTTCAACGGCGCGTGCTGGTCGGCGAATCTCGACGAGCTGAAGTTCATGGTGCGCCGCGAACAGGCGGAGGTGACGAAGCACCTCTTCGAGACGCCGGAGTTCGTGAAGACGTTCTGGAGCGGAGAGCTGAAGGGGTTGGCGGAGAATTCGGGCTTTTGGGTGGGCGGATAGTGGCGTCTTTGGATGGAGTGCGGACCCACCCCTGCCCCCTCCCAGGAGGGGAACTGTTCACGCGCTTCCGGCGGTCAGTTGACGTCCTGCCTTATCCCCTCCTCGGAGGGGCCAGGGGCGGGTCTCGTGCTCCGATCTTTGAGCTTCTTTTCCCGGCTCCCACCAAGATGGGCCATTCATGAAGAAAGCGGATTCGCGCAGCGTCCGACTTCACCAATCCTATGGCCTCCCCCAACCAGCCCACCTATCGCTACCAGATCTCCCGTCGCCGCTTCCTCTACAGCTCCGCGCTCGGCGCGGCGGGCGCGATCCTCCTGCCCGGTTGCATCACCACGCCGAACCCGCGGTTCAAGTCGCCCAATGAAAAGCTGAACATCGGCGTCATCGGCGCGGGCGGGAAGGGCGAGTCCGACACCGACAGTTGCGCCAGCGAAAACATCGTCGCCCTTTGCGACATCGACGGGAACACCCTCGCCCGGCGCGGCCAGAAATATCCCGGCGCCGAGCGTTTCGCCGACTACCGCGTGATGTTCGACCGGATGAAGAACATCGACGCCGTCATCGTGGCCACGCCCGACCACATGCACGCCGCGCCCGCCGTCCAGGCCATGCGGATGGGGATGCACGCCTACGTGCAGAAGCCGCTCACGCACGATGTCTTCGAGGCCCGCGTCATGCGCGAAGTGGCCAAGAAACACGGCGTCGCCACCCAGATGGGCAACCAGGGCAGCGCGCTCGACGGGTTGCGCCGCGCGGTCGAAGTGATCCAGGCCGGGGCTATCGGCGGCGTCCGCGAGGTCCACGTCTGGACCAATCGCCCCATCTGGCCCCAGGGCATTCCGCGCCCGACGCGCGTCGATCCCGTGCCGTCGCATCTGGATTGGGATGGGTTCCTCGGCACCGCGCCGATGCGCCCCTATAACAAGGACGCCTACCACCCCTTCAAATGGCGCGGCTGGATCGACTTCGGCACCGGCGCGCTCGGCGACATGGCCTGCCACACGGCCAACATGCCGTTCCGCGCTTTGAAGCTCGGTTTCCCGACCCACATCGAGGCGTTGTCCTCCGAGGGCATGAACGACGAAACCTGGCCGACCAAGTCCGTCGTCCGCTTCGATTTCCCCGCCCGCGCCGGGATGCCGCCGGTCACGCTCTTCTGGTATGACGGTGGCGCGAAACCCTCGGCCGACGTCGTGTCCGAGACGATGAAGTGGGTCAACCGCGACGGCGGAAACAAGAAGCTGCCCGACAGCGGCTGCCTGCTCATTGGCGACAAGGGGCACCTCTTTTCGCCCGACGACTACGGCGCGCAGTTCCATCTGCTGCCGGAAAAGACCTTCGCCGGCTACGAAGGCCCGGCCATCACCATCCCGCGCTCCCCCGGCCACTACGTCGAGTGGCTCAACGCCTGCAAGGGCGGTCCCGCGCCCTACTCGAACTTCGAGATCGCCGGCTTCTTCACCGAGATCATCCTGCTCGGCTGCGTGGCCCTGCGCGCCAAGAAGAAGATCGAATGGGACGGTCCGAACCTCCGCGCCAAGAACGCGCCGGAAGTCACCCAGTTCATCCGCCGCGAATATCGCAAGGGGTGGAGCCTGTAACGGAAGGTGAGACGGGAGCCTGTTTGAGCTGGGCTCCTCACCCCGGCCCTCTCCCCATCCGATGGGGAGGGGGTGACCGAAGGTCGGTGAGGGGAGCGGCAACTTCCTCCTTTCGCTGCCCGCTCGACAGCCGGCCGTTCTGTCGGCACAAGCGATGGGCATGATCACGCTTCTTTCCGGAACCAACCGCCCCGACAGCAACACCCGCAAGATCACCGCCCACCTGGAAGGCGTCTATCGCGAGCTCGGCGTCGCCCACCAGGTCCTCGATCTGCGCGAGCTTCCGGCCGAGCTTTTCGCCCCGGCCGCCTACGCCGCGAAGCCGCCCGCCTTCGCCAAATTTTCCGACGCCATCCTGCAATCCGACGGCGTGGTCATCGTGACGCCCGAATACAACGGCTCCTTCCCCGGCGTGCTGAAGCTATTCATCGACCATCTGAAGTTCCCTGAGAGCTTCGAGGCCCGGCCGGTGTGCTTCGTCGGGCTCGCGGCGGGCATGTGGGGCGCGCTGCGCAGCGTGGAGCAGCTCCAGGCGATCTTCGGCTACCGCAACGCCCACCTCTTTCCCCAACGCGTCTTCATTCCCGGCGTCAACGGAGTGCTGGATGCCAACGGCGAGTTGACCGATGCCGATCTCGCCAAACGGCTCCGCGACCAGGCGCAGGGCTTTGCGCAGTTCGTCCGCAAAGTGCGTGGCGCGGCTTGAGCCGGTCCGTCCCTTTCCCCATCGTCCCCGCAGACACTCCTATGCGCATCCCGACCCTTGCCTTCACGCTGTCCGCCTTGCTCGCCTTCCAGCTCTCCGCCCAACAGCTGGAGCCCAAGCCGAACCTGCCCGGACTGGAGAAGTTTTCACCGGTCAAGGCCCCGCAACCTGCCGGGCTGCTGCTGAAGAAGGGAGACCGTTTGGCGATCATCGGCGACTCGATCACCGAGCAGAAACAGTATTCCCGGATCATCGAGACCTACCTGACCGTCTGCATGCCGGAGCTGGAGATCACCGCGCGGCAATACGGTTGGAGCGGCGAGACGGCGGAGGGTTTTGTGCGCCGCATGACGAACGACACGCTGCGCTTCCAGCCCACCGTGGCCACCACCTGCTACGGCATGAACGACCACAAGTATCGTCCCTACGACGAGGCCAACGGCCAGTGGTATCGGCAGAACATGACGACGTTGGTCCGCGCCTTGAAGAGCGCCGGAGCCCGCGTCGTCGTCGGCTCGCCCGGCTGCGTCGGCAAGATGCCGGGCTGGGTGAAGACCGCGGACGGAACCATCGACGACCTGAACGACAACCTCTGCAAGCTGCGCAACATCGACATCGAGATCGCGCAGGCCGAGGGCGTGAACTTTGCCGACGTCTTCTGGCCGATGATGACGAGCTTCGTCGAAGGCCGTCAGCGGCACGGCAACGACTACTACATCTCCGGCAAGGACGGCGTGCATCCCGGCTGGGCCGGACAGACGGTCATGGCCTACGCGTTCCTCAAGGGCATGGGTCTGGACGGCGCGCTCGGCACCTTCACGGTCGATCTCGCGACGGGCAAAGCCACGGCCAGCAGCGGCCACACCGTGGATGGCTTCACGAGCGGCGAACTGAAGCTGACCAGCGCCAAGTATCCCTTCTGCGCCAAGGGCGCCTTGAACGACGACAACTCCATCCGTTCCGCGATGGCGCTGGTCCCCTTCAACGAAGACCTCAACCGCTTCGTCCTCGTGGCCAAGGGCGGCACGGCCGCGAACTACAAGGTCACGTGGGGCGACGAGACGAAGACCTACACCGCCGCGCAACTGGCCCGGGGCGTGAACCTCGCGGCCGACTTCGTGGTCAACCCGTTCTCCGTCGCCTTCGAGAAGGTGGACGCCGCCGTGGCCGCGAAGCAGGACTACGAAACCCGCCAGATCAAGACGCTCTTCCACGGTCCCGAAGGCCGCGC
>CBFGQE010000094.1:0-9295 GCA_965650815.1 uncultured bacterium | reverse complement strand
GTTTGAACGACTTCGACGTATCGCTCCAGCCGTGAAGGATGACGACAGGCAGAGGCATGGTGAATTCCCGGGGTTAGGTGGCGCCGCCATTTGCGCCCGGAGAGCCCCAACGGGAAAGGGAATTCTCCTCGCGGCTTAGGCGGAAAGTTCCGCCAAAGCCTGCTCCATCTCGGCCAGCGGCCCTTCATGGTTCTGCTCAATCGCCAGTTGGCGGGCCCGTTCGAAGGCCGACTTCGCCGCTGCTTTGTCGCCGAGGGATAGGTCGCATTTGCCGATGAGGATCTGCACCACCATCCAGTCGGGTTTCTTCGTGAGCGCGACGACGAGCTGTTCCTTCGCCTTGGTGAATTCGCCGAGATTGAACCACGCCTTGCCTAGGCTGAACCGGGCCAGTTCGTTGCCGGGGTTCTGCTCGACCATTTTCAACGGGCGCTCGATGGACGGCGGAATGGAGGGCGAATCGCTCATGGGCCCAGTTAATACGGAGTCCGCAGCGATCGAAACTGTGAATTGCCGCTCGTGTGGACGCGGATGCATCGCTTGCCCACGTGGCGGACAAACCACGGGCCTTGCAAAGGCCTCGCGGACGGGATCGCGCGATGCGGAAGCGCGTGGCGAAACAGGGCTTCCGGCATTTGACCTTGAAATGACCTCTGCTATGGGGCGAAATCCGCGAGCCCTGAATGTTGATATGACTTTGGCCGACATTCTCAACCGTGAGCAGATCATTCCGGAGATGAACTCCACCGACCGGTGGCAGGCCATCGACGAGCTGATCGACAACCTCGTCGCCACGGGGAAGATCAAGCCCGAGCACCGCGAGGCGATCGCTGCCGTGGTCAAGAAGCGCGAGACCTCGATGAGCACCGGCATCGGCTTCGGCATCGGCATTCCGCACGCCTCGACCGATCTGATCCATGACGTGGTCGGTTCCTTCGGCCGTTCCCGTCCCGGCGTGAACTTCGACGCGCTGGACAACCAGCCCGTGCATCTCGTGATGCTGTTCCTCGTGCCGCAGGGGCAGTTCCAGAAGCATCTGCACACCTTGGCGGGCATCGCAAAGCTGCTTCACAACAAGGAATTCAGGCAGTCGCTCGAACAGGCTCCCGATGGCGATGCGATGCATCAGATCATCCGCAGCCATGCCGGGGCCAAGTAAGTCCGGCGCTCCGTTCCCTCCGTTCTTCGCCGGAACCGCTTCCGGCGCTTCGTCCGTCCAACCTTCACCGAGGATTTCCCGTGCTCCATTCCCTGCTTGAACAGCGCCTCCAGTCCGCCGTCGCCGCCGTCCTGCCCGACGCGGATGTTGCCTCCGTGCTGGTGCGTCCGTGCCCGGACCCGAAGTTCGGCGACTACCAGACCAACGCGCTGATGGGCCTGGCCAAGGTGCGGAAGATGAATCCGCGCCAGTTGGCGACGGACGTCATCGCGAAGCTGGAGGTGGCCGATCTCTGCCACAAGACCGAGATCGCCGGCGCGGGGTTCATCAACTTCACGGTGAAGCCCGAGGTGATGGCGCGCATCGCCCTCGAAGCGCTGCGCGGCGAGCATCTGTTCTTCAAGCCCACGACGCAGCCGCGCACCATCGTCATCGACTTCAGCTCGCCGAACGTCGCGAAGCCGATGCACGTCGGCCACATCCGCTCGACCAGTCTCGGCGATTCATTGGCACGGACGTTCCGCGCGCTCGGCCATCGGGTCGTGACGGACAATCACATCGGCGATTGGGGCACGCAGTTCGGCAAGCTGCTCGTCGGCTGGAAGGAATACCTCGATGAAGCGGCCCTTGCAGCCGAGCCGATCGCGGAAATGGAACGCCTCTACAAGAAGGTCAATGCCGAGTGCGACGCCGACGAGAAGCGTCTCGCCCAGGCCCGCGAAGAGCTGGTGAAGCTCCAGAACGGCGATGCCGAAAACCTCGCCATCTGGAAACGGATGATCGAGCTGTCCCAGCACCAGTTCGATACGATCTACGGACGCCTTGGAGTCGCCTTTGACCACACGTTGGGCGAGAGCTTCTATAATCCCCAGCTCAAGTCCGTGGTGGAGGAACTCGTTGCCAAGGGCATTGCCCGGGAAAGCGAAGGGGCCAAGGCGATCTTCTCCGACGGAACTTTGCCGCCGAAGGAAGACCCCTTCCTCATCCAGCGCGACGGAGAATGGCATCCGAACCCGGCCTTGATCCAGAAGACCGACGGGGCCGCGAACTATGCGACCACCGATCTGGCCACTTTGGAGTATCGCTGGAAAACGTGGCAGCCGTCCGAAATCGTCTATGTGACCGATGGGCGGCAGCAGCTCCATTTCCGGCAGATATTCGCCGCTTGGGGGCGTTGGCAGCCGGAGATCGCCGCAAAGATGAAGCTGGCCCATGTCTGGTTTGGCTCGATCTTGGGCGACGACGGCAAACCCTTCAAAACGCGCAGCGGCGATACCGTTAAACTGAGCGATCTCTTGGACGAAGCCGAAGAGCGCGCTCTGGCGACGGTGACAGAAAAGAATCCCGAGCTGCCTGAGGCCCAGCGGAAAGAGATCGCCCGAGTCGTCGGTCTGGGCTCGGTGAAATACGCCGATCTCTGCCAAAACCGGCAGAGCGACTACGTGTTCAGCTGGGACAAAATGTTGGCGCTGACCGGCAACACGGCTCCGTATCTCCAATACGCCTACACCCGGGTTTGCGGAATTAAGCGCAAAGCGGGAATGGTTGCCTATCCGGATACTTTATCTTTAACGGAACCCGAGGAAGTGGCCGTTGTGCGGCATTTGTTGAATTTCGGCTCGGTGCTGGAAGCGGTTGGGGCGGACTATCGGCCCAACTATCTGTGCTCGTATTTGTATGAGCTGGCCGGACTGCTCTCGAAATTCTACGAGCGTTGCCCGGTGTTGACGGCCGATGAGCCGGTGCGCTCTAGCCGACTGGGATTGTGTCTGGTTTCCGGCAAAGTGCTGCAAAAGGGCTTGGAACTGCTGGGGATTGAGGTGACGGAAGTGATGTGAGTCCAAAGACAGGACA
Source organism: uncultured bacterium (assembly GCA_965650815.1). GTDB lineage: Bacteria > Verrucomicrobiota > Verrucomicrobiia > Limisphaerales > CANJSG01 > CANJSG01. The sequence goes on along the minus strand of CBFGQE010000094.1, from coordinate 6,282 downwards.
CAAAGACAATGTTTGTGTCTTGATATGCGACATTGGAGCTTGCGATGTCTGGGGGGGTTGGGTAAGTAATGCCCAACGAAATCACAAAAGCCTATGAAATGGCCGGAGATTCAAAACCCAGACCTTCACCACATCAATGCAGCCACCGGGTGGCTGGAGCTGGGCGCTCCGGATGAAGCCTTGGCCGAGATCGAGAAGCTCGACTTCCTGATCCGTTATCATCCTGATGTTCTGATTGTTCGGTGGAAGGTATGCGCGCGGTTGCGGCGTTGGGAGCAGGCCTTGGATCTTTCCCGCTCCATGGTGAAGATCGCTCCGGATCGGCCGGCGGGTTGGATCTGTCTTTCGCACAGCCTCTACAACAACCAGCGGACGCAAGAGGCTTTGTCCGAGCTGCAAGCGGCGGCCAAGCGGTTCCCCAACACCAGCGCGATCTTCTACTTCTTGGCCCGCTTGTCGTGCCGCATGGGTTACAACGCGGAGGCGAAAATGTGGCTGAGCCGGTGGAAGGACATGGTGGATGAAACCGCCATCCGCAACACCGTTAACGATGATCCCACTTTGGCTCCAATCTGGAAGGAGCTCGGAGTGTCGCTCGAGCCATCCGCCGCCCAACCAGAGCGACCGGCTCCGCCCAGTTTGGTGCCGGCGAATGTGGGCACGGGAAACCGAGCCTGAAAACTCCAAGACCAAAATCCACCCACACCCGGACGAGAGTCCGGGTGTTTTTTTGTCACCAGAGGAAGGACTTCGCTTCGGCGACCTGCCGATCACCGTCCCATAGCGTGGCGCGCCAGGCCAGAAGGCTGCCGAGGCTCTTGAACTTTTCCCCGTCGATCCGGAGCGATTGCCAACGGGCGACGAGCCCGGTGGGTTGCACGGCGGCGGTCAAAGGGGTTTCGACCGGTTTACCGGCCTGGTTGGTCCGCAGCTCGACCTTCAACTGGAGGTTGGTGGACGAAGACGGGGCGGCGGCTTGGAACTGGACCTCCAGCTTCAGCCCGGCCTGCAGTTCCGGATGGCGGCGCAGCTTGTCCTGATAGGCGTCTCGCTCGAAGAGGCTGGGAGAGAGGGCGTGTCGGCCTTCGCTGTCCAGGTAGAGGGGCAGCACCTTGAGAATCCGCGTCTCGGCGGCGCCCGAGGGCAGGCCGCAGAGCAGCATGAGCAGGACGAGACCGGCGCGAAGATTCATGGCCGTGAACGCTAGGGACGCGGAGCCGGGGCGTCCACCCCGGGATTCGGTCCGGAGGAGGGTTCCACCGGCGGAGTGGAAGGCGTCTTGGGGGCCGAGGAGGAAAACGGAGCCACAAGCTTCATCAGGAATCCGGGGACATACACCGGCTCCATGACCGGTTCGGAGAGGGTGCCCGAGACCCTGTATTCGAAGACCTTGGAGAACGGGGAGAGGGCGAAGCTGAGCAGCGGCCCCACGATCCACGTGTCCCGCAGCAGCGTGGCCTCCACGCGGGCGTTGAGCCGGTGGTCGAAGCCGACGGAGCCCCGGTAGTTCAGGCGCAGCGCGGCGGCGCGGATCTCCAGGTTGTCGCTGAAGATGACGTTGTTGGTGATGGCGTAGGTTCCCTGGGCGCTGCGCGCGGCGTCGCGGCCCGCTCCCGGGGCGAGCACGTTCACGACTGGGGAGAGGAACGCGAAGAGCGGATAATCCCAGAGGAAGCCGTTGGTCAGGCTGGCTTGGCCGAAGCCGTTCCAGCCGGTGGGCCGATGGGTGGAGCCGTCGGTGATGGTCAAGTTGCCGGAGAGGCGGCCTTCGACACGGTTGGTCACGCCCAGATTGTTGAGCACGGTCTTCAGGTCCACGTCGTCCACATTGGCGCGGAAACGGAAGTCCGCTTCGCCGTCATCCCGGAAGTCGAACTCCGCCGATCCGCCCACCGTGCCGTCGTAGGCCAGGGCGGCGAGATTGGTCAGCAGGAGGCCATTGCCCGTCCAGCGCGCGCTGCCGGAGAGGCGACCAATGTTGAAGTATTTCCAGCGGAACCGTTCGCCCTCGATCTGGAAGTGCAGGTTGGCCTTGGGCCGGTCCTCTTCGTGGACGGGCGTGATGCCGTTGATCACGACGCGCGGCGGGGCGAGGAATTCGTAGGCCGACAACATGCCCCACGTCTTCGGCCCGATGATGCGGGCCACGGGCTCCACGTCCGCCTGGCCGATGCCGTTGGAGATGGAGAGCATGTGGTCCTCCAGGTTGAAGAGGAGCAGCGGCGCGGCCAACCATTGGGTGCCGCGCTCGATGCGGACATCCTCGAAGCGCACCCAGGGCCAGGCGAGATCCAGACCGGCGGAGACGTGGCCCGTGTCCACCTCGCGGACGTGGACATTGGTGGTGGCGAGCCGGCCCCGGAAGGTGCTGCGCTCGGGCTCCTGCTTGTCGATCTCGGCCACGCCCTCGATCAACGGCGGCACGGGAAAACGCACCATGCCGAAGACCTTCTCCGCATCGTCCCCGAGCAGCGGCGCGAGCGCTTCCGGGCGGATCGTGCTCAACAGGCGGACCGATTGCTTCGCGCCCTGTTCGCGGCTGGTCAGCTCCAGATCGACGCCGCCTTCGGGCCGGCTGAAGCGCCCGTTTTGCACCCGCCAGACGAGGTTCGTGTGGCTGAAACTGCCCGTGGCCCGATCAAACGCCACACCCTGGACCGCCAAGCCGGGCACGTCGAAATCGCCCGCGATCATCAGGCCCGGCTGCAGATCGTCTCTCCAGGAAACGTCCGTGGCGGTCCAGGCGGGCAACTGCAACCGGGCCTCCGCGTGGATCGAGGGCGGCGCGGTCCAGGTGAACTGGTCCATCCATCTCCGGCCCGACTCCGTGAGGACGGGCCGCGTCGAAGCCAGGTCGAAGTTCGAGGTCAACTCGCCCAGCGCGATCCGCGTGGCGACATCCAGATCGGCCTTGGCCACGAGCCGTCCCGAGGGCAGCGCCGCGTCGAAGCGCGGCACCCGCAACCGGGGACCGGTCCATTCCAGTCCCGTCGAAAGCGAGATGAGGTCGAACCCCGCCGCCTTCACCCGCGACGCGTCCACCTCCACCGCGAGGCGGTGCGGGAGCAGGTTCGTCCACGGACCCAGTTCCCCGGGCTCCAGGCTCTGGCTCCAGGCGTTCGTTTCCGGGGTCCGCAGCACGCGGATGTTCGCGAGCTCCGCCGCCGCGTGGGCCGAGGAGATGCGGGTGGCGCGCAGGTCCACGTCGAACCGCGCGGGCCAGACGTCGCCGATGCGATAGTCCGTCTCGCCCTCCGCCTCGACGCGCCCCGCCTGGACCCAGGGCGTGCTGGGCGAATCCATCGCGGCGCGGAAGCGGGCCGACCATTCGCGGCCCGTGGCGTCCCGCGAAGCGAGGTCGATGTGCGCGTCGATGTTCTCCGCCCGGCCCCAGGGCGTGTCCGCCACCCCGGCGCGCAGGTCCAGGATGGCGTCTTCCTCCGCGCCTGCCCGCGCGGAATCGCCGCTGCGGATCTCGAGCGCGAGGCGGGTGACGGTGCCCCAGGGCGTGGCGGCCTCCGGCACCGTCAGGGCGAACATCGCGGTGATGCCGAGCGGATGGGCCGCGTCGCCCGCCATGTTGATGCGCAGGCTGGGCACACCGCGCAGGTCCAGCTTAGCGAGCATCCGCGCCACGCGCTCCACATGGTTGGTCAGAGAACGGCGGGTTTCGCTGGCCGTCGCCGGTGGCCGGTCGCCGCCGCGCCGCATCGCCGCCGGGTTCGTCACCGCCAGCTGCAGGGAGAGCAGGCCCGTGCGCCATTTGCCTTCGAGATGGTCAAGGATGACGACGTTGGTCGCGGGGAACGAGACCCGGCACGTCAGGTCATGCACGGCGATGGGGTCCAGCCCGGCGTCGCCCGGTGTCAGGGTCAGGTCGGCCGCGCGGAGGAAGAGCGACTGGAGCCTGAACTTGCCGGAGAGCAGCGCGCCCTGGTCGAGGTCCAGGACGATCTGTTCCGCACGGAACTCGCCGGGAAAGCCGTCCGCCTCGAACCGGGCCCGGTCCACCGTCACGCCCTGCAGCCAATGCAGCCGCATCGCGCCGAAGCCCAGCCGCACGCCCTGGCCCTCGGCCGCGCGCGTGATCCGGTCCCGCACGAAGGACGGCAGGCCCACCTCGCTCACGTAGATGGCGAGGCAGATCGCGGCGAGCAGGACGAACCACACCGCGATCCGGCACCAACGGAAGCAGATCCGGCAGCGCCGGAGCCAGAGCCGTTTGATGGCCGGTTTGGGTTTCACGGCGACGGGAGGTCGGGACACGGCGCGCTCATAGGGTGCCGGTCTTGAACGGGCTGAGGAACTCGCGGACGAAGTTGTAGTGCAGCTCCAGGGGGAACTCGAAGACCATCGGCACGCCGCCCACCTCGGCCAGGGCGTAGGGGTTGTGGTAGGGCGACGGGCCGCCCAGCGCCAGGACCAGCTTCTTCCCGGAGACCAGCTCGATGGTGAGCGTGTAGTCTTGGGCCTCGAAGCCGCCGCGTCGCAGGGCGTCCTCGTCCGCGCGGCTCGTCCAGAACTCCGCGCGGAGCGAGCCCAGCCGCAGGATCGCCTCCTCGACGCCGAAGGGGTTCACGATGTCCGAAGCGCCCTTCGCCACATGCCAGTCGTTCTCGCCCTTGCGGACCAGTTGCCGCGTCGTCCCCTTCTGCACCACGGTCACGGACGCGACCTCGTCCGGGGTGAAGCTCCAGATCGACCGGTCCTTGAACTGCCAGGCCGCCTGCGGCAGGCGGAGGAACTCCGCCGGGGGAACGATCCGCACCGCGTCCTCGTCCGTCCGGTGGACGTAGAAGACGCCGTTGGTCCCGGTGCCGAACCGCGCGGTCACGGTGCGGTTCGTCCCGGCGGGATCGGCGAAGGTGACGGCGTATTCCAGCAGCGGCGTGTCCAGGCCGTAGGGCTGGAAGTCCGTGACCACGGCGCGCTCCAGCTCGGTGTTGCCGCCGGTGAGGATGGCGAAGGCGTCGGACAACAGATCCGTGTCCGCCAGCGCCGAAGGATCGTTGCCAAAGGTCCAGCCCTTGGCTTCGTCGAAGGCGATGCGGGTGCGTTCCGCGCCGGGCGTGGCGATCTCGATGGCGAGGATCTCCCCGGGCTGGCAGTCGATGATCCGGCGGTCGAGGAAATCCTTCGGCAGCCCGCTCCACGCGGCCATCGCATCGGCGGAGACCAGGAAGACGCTGTCTTCCCGGGGCCGCTTGGCGTGGACCCACGGCGGCGTGTTCGTGGTGAGGTGGCCGAAGGCGAGCCCCCGTTCGAACTGCGAGCCCGAGCCGACCAGCACCTCCAGCGCGGGTGGCTCCAGGCCGAACTGCTGCAGGTCCGACGGCGCGTCGGACACGAAGGCCATCGCGATGTTGGTGCGGAAGGCGTCGATGGCCGCGCGGATGCGCGGGTTGTCCGCGCGGGCGTTCCACGGCGAGGTCATCCGCCAGCTGCCGTTGGTCCCGGAGCGCTCGAGATCGAGCGTGCCGCTGGCCGAACGGATGCGCAGATGGTCCACCCCGGCGAACCCGCTCGGGAAGAGCCGCCGGCTCCGCCAGGCCGAGGCATCGGCCGGCACGGTCCACAACGGCCGGGGAGACACGAGATACACCTCGGTGCCGCCGCTCTGTCTCAGGTAGATCTGGTCGCCCGTGGCCGTGTTGGTGCCGATCAGGAGCTGGAGCGTCCCGTCGGCCAGGTGCAGCGTGATCGTGGCGCGAGGATCGGCCAGGCCGAAGCCCTCCATCGTCTCGGCCCGGCCATCGAGCTCCGCCGCCCGGAGTCGGCCTTCCCAGTGCAGGTCGGCGAGATTGGTCAGGAGCGCGTCCACGCGGAAGCCCTCCGCCGGTCGCTGGATGGGCCGAGTCAGCGTCCAGCCGCCGTTGGTGCGTTCGGCGCGGATGGGCGGCCGGCCGGTGATCTGGACCTCCACGGCGCCGATCGCGGCGGGGTCCAGCCCGGGGAAGACGCGGCGGTCCTCGACCGCTTCCCGGGCCAAGCGCAGGGGCCGTTCGACAAAGGCGATGAAGGCGCCGAGCGTGCCGGCGAGCACGAGGAGGACGAGGGATTTGCGCGGGCTCACGATCAACGCCTCCGCTTGAGCCAGACCAGGCCGCCGAGAAGCAGCGCGCCGCCCGGCAGGCCGCCCAGCAGGATCCAGTTGAGCTGACGCTGCTGCACCGCGCTCATGACGAGGCGGTATTCCTTCACCGGCTTGGGCGGGATCTGGAGCGTGGCGCTGGGCCGGTCGAGCAGCCAGTTCACCACGAACCCGGCGAAGTAGCGGTTGGC
>CBFGQE010000093.1:0-9363 GCA_965650815.1 uncultured bacterium | reverse complement strand
TGGTGCGACGGGGTGACATGCTTGGCCAGATCGGCGATGGGCGCGCATTTCTGCGACACCAGCACAACACCTTTCGGCCCAAGCGCCTCGGCCAAGTTCGCCTTCAGCAAGGACGCCAAGTGGGGCATCCGCACGTCGATGACGCGCTTGTTCGCCCCGATCAACGCCGCCAAGTTCAGTGCCGGATCGAAGATGCGCAGCGAGTAGCCCCGGCCGAGCAGAGTCTGGGCGATCTCGACCATCGAACTCTCGCGGAGATCGTCGGTGTTCGCCTTGAAGCTCAGTCCCAGGATCACCACCTCGCGCTGGCCCGACGCCTCGATCAGGCCGAGCAAGCTTTGGAGGTGCCTCTCGTTGCTCGACAGCAGGCTCTCCAGCATCGGCACGTTCAATCCATGGATGCGGGTGTGGTTGGTCAGCGCCCGCACGTCCTTGGGCAGGCACGATCCACCGAAGGGATTGCCGGGCTTCAGATAATAGGGCGATAGGTTCAGCCTCGTGTCGCGGCAAAGCAGGTCCATCACCGTTCGGGAATCCACGCCCAATGCTTTGCCGATGCGGCCGATCTCGTTGGCAAAGGTGATCTTGGCGGCGTGGAAGGCATTGCAGGCATACTTGATCGTCTCCGCCGTGGCCCAGTTGACCACCTCGGCGTCCGCGCCGAAGAGCGCCTGCATCAATCCGTCGTCCGGTCGCGATCCGTCCGCCGAACCCACGACCGCCAACGACGGTTTTTCGAAGTCGGCCACGGCCGTGCTCTCCCGGAGAAACTCTGGATAATAGAACACCTTCAGCGTCCCGGCGGCCAGGAGATCGCCCAGCAGTTCCTCGACGATCGCCTCGGTGCTGCCCGGCAGCATCGTGCTCCGCAGCACCAGCACATGGCTTTTGCCAGCACCACGAACCGCGTCGCCGATTTCCTTCACCACTTGGTGGACAAATCCCAGATCCAGCGCCCCGCTGGCGGCCGAAGGCGTGCCGACGCAGACGATGGAAAGCTCCGTTTCTGCGATGGCCTCGACCGCGCTCGTGGTGGCCCGGAGCAGCCCTTTCGCTTTGGCGGATTTCAGCAGTTCGTCCAACCCCGGCTCAATGATCGGCGGGATGCCCTGGTTGAAGCTCTCCACCTTCTGCGCGTGGACGTCGACACCGGTGATCGCGTGGCCGTGGCTGGCCAGACAACCCGCCGTGACCGCCCCGACGTAGCCCAGGCCGAAAATGCTGATCTTCATGAAGCGCCGGAGGCTAGGAACGTGGTGGTCCATTGGCAAGGCTTCGAGCCGGCCGGACGTGCTTTCAGACGGAGATACGGAGCCCATTGTGTCTGGCGAAACCGCTGGGAAACCGTTCCAGCCAACCTTTCGGCAACCGGCGCTTCCACCAGTTCCACCTCGGACCAATCGCCGCCCACCTGGATCTCCAGCGTTTCCCCTTCCCGGTTCATGCGAAAGCGGCGCTCCGCGAGACGTTGAACGGTGGCTCGTGGCGCAAATTGCCAGCGGACCGAGAAAGGCAGACCAGCCCCGACCAAATCGACACAGCCGTCCTCCACCTGCCACCCCGCGCCGTCGGGCAAGGCGACGATCCGTCGGCGAAGTCGCTCTCGCGCCAGCGCCAGCGATCCAATGACGCCCTCTGCGTCCTGCTCGAAGCCAGGCTGCCGATGGTGCTGCTGCCAGAGGAACGGCCCCATCCGCTTGGGCCACTCATCTCCTTCGGGACACGGCCCGTTGTGGGCGGAACGCGAGGCCAGCCAGTTCCGCAGCGTCTTGTCGTAGTAGTAGCAGCCGGTCCCCGGATCGATCACCAGCGCCACGCCACGACGCCAAATCGAGAGGTGCAGCGCATCCAGATGCCCATGTGCCGCCGTGGCGAGATAGCCGAGCGGCGACAAGTCCCAGCGCAACCAGAATTCGCCGGATTCACACACTGCGTGGCCACTTTGGGGGAAGAAACACCAGCCATGGGCGTCGGCGGTTCCTTGGGGTCGTCCATGTCGGATTGGAGGCTCAAACCGGAGCGGCTCCCCCATCCAATAGTGCACCGCCGCACCGGATGAGGCGCCTTCCACCCAGCCATGCCACTCGACCGCCGCATCACGATCATCGGCAAAGACGGGCACCACGTAGGCGCTGTCGGAATCGCCATAGTCCCAGTGATCGCGCCGCGCCTGCACTTCCCGGAAATACCCCGCCGCTAGGGTCAGCCGCTGTTCCACTTCCGGCGAAATAGTCCGTCCCGACGCCCCCAACGCCGCCCGAGCCTGGAGCGCGAACTCGAGAGAGAAGAGCTGGTAATTCAGTGCCTGTTCCCGATTTCCGCCGTCTTCGGCGAACTGCGCCAACACCTCCCGCTCCCACAGACTCTGCAATTCATCCAAGGACGCGCTCAACCTCGCCAACTGCGGCCATCGCGCCACCGCCAGCAACACGCCGACCAGTTCTCCGAGCAGATGGTTGTTGGCCGAAGACCCAAACGACTGGTGCCGCCAAGTGAAGGCCACGTGCGCCGGCAGGACCGCCTGGCCAAGGCGATCCAAAACGTCCGGGAGATTGCTCCATCCACGCCGCGCCGCCGCTGCGCGGAGGAGTCCGTCGATCCACGTGAATTGGATCAGCCGCATTCCGCCTTCCAGCGCGCTGGTCCAGTTCCAGCCGCGATAGGGAGGGTTGTGCCGGGTCCAGTCCTCCAGCCACGCCAGGCACTTCCGGGCGGCCCGTTCGTCGCCCAGCACGTGCGCCGCCTGGGCCAACCGCACGAGCGCATACCAGCGGCTCAATTCCCAAACCAGCTTCACATCGCAGCCATTGGGCAACGAACGGTGGTTCAATCGAAAGGCCGACGCCTCCGCCGGAATGTCCTGCCCCGCGAGGTAGTCACAGTGCCATTTCGGCGGGTCGTCGACCTGCAGCTCGAGATGGCCAAAAGCCCGCCATCTTCCTGCCAGAATGGCGTCGGCATCTTGCGCGAGCGCCTGCTTCAAGCTCCCCGGAGCCGCCTCCGGAGCGGGCAAGACAGGAAAGGCCCCCGTCGGCCGGAGATCGAGACCAGCCCCATCGGGCACTCGCTTTGCATCGGCGCGTTGCCGCAGCTTCTTCCGCGCGTGCAGCGCCATTTCCCGCGGACTCATCGCCCGCAGCCGATACCAATACCACGCGAGATCGGCCATGGCTCAAACCTCGACCGATTTTCCCTGCTGGATCGATTCGAGCAAGGCGAAGGTCAGCAACATGCTCCGGCGCGACTGCTCGTAGGGCAACGGATGCGCCGCTTCCCCGCGCAAAAACGCCGCCCAGGCCGACATCTGCTCCGCATGGCCCTTGCCGTCGAACTTCTGCTTCGTCGCCTTGCGCCCGCGGTTCACGGCGAGCTCCTGGAAGTTGGTGATCTCGGCCACAAACCCCGCTCCGAAAACCGTGCAGACTTCTTTGGGCCACGTGCTGTCGCCCTCCGCGCTGTAGATCAACTGCCCACAGGACCCGTCGGCGAACTCCACTTGCGCCGTCACGCTGTCGGGGAACGGCAACCGGCCCGTCGCCGGCCACACGGTCTGAGCACTCACCCGCACCGGTGCGGCGTCGAAAAGGAAACAGAAGTAATCGAGGAAGTGGCAGGCCTCGCCCAACACGCGCCCACCGCTCTCGGCGTAGTTCGCATACCAATGCGACGGGTCCAGTTTGCCCGGCATCACGCGGAAGCTCGCGGTCTTCGGCCCGGGCGCGGCCTGGAGCACCTTCTTCAGCGCCACGCTGGCCCCGGCAAAGCGGCGATTGAAGCCGACCTGCACACTGCCGGTCGTCGTCGCCATCGCGGCGTCGATCTGGGCCAACTCCTCCCGCGTCAGACACAGCGGCTTCTCCACGAAGACCTGCCGCCCCTGCGCCAAAGCTTTCAGGACGATCGGCGCATGGAGATGGTGCCGCGTGCCTACCAAGGCCGCCGCCGACGCCGTGTCGGCCAACACTCCCGCATAGTCCGTAGCCGCCCCGGTGAAGCCGAACTTCGTCTTCACGTGGTTCGCGCTGAGCGACGTCGCGTTGACGATCGTGCCGAACGAAACTTTGCTGCGCAGATGTGGCAGCAGCATCGTCCGGGCAAAGTTGCCCGCTCCGATCACGTCCAAGCGCGCCACGGGCGAGGCAAGCCGCATCGCTCCCGCCGCCGTTACCTTCGCGGTTGGCCGGTGGACATTGGACGTTGCACGTGCCCCGCCGTCATATTCCAACACCACGCCCACCTCGCGGGCCGCTCCTTCGCCCAACAGCTCGCGATAGACGTCGAGCGATTGGCTGAACGGCACGCGCCGGGTGGTGATGGCCGCCAGATCCAGCTGGCCGGTTTTCATCAGGTGAAGGCAGGCGTCGAAGTTCCGCTGCTCCGTCCAGCGCACGTAGCCGATCGGATAATCCGTCCCGCCCCACTCGTAGGGGGCGTCGTAGCGGCCCGGGCCGTAGCTGCGGGAATACCGGACCTCGATTTCCTTTTCGTAGGCGTATTTCCAGAGCAGATCCACCTTGGTATTGCCCACCACCACGATGCGGCCGCGATCACGCAAGGCTTCGATGGCCTGCTCGGTCGGCGCATTGTTGCCGGTCGCCGTGGCCAGCACGACCGCGTCGACGCCATAACCTTCGGTCCAGGCCCGGACCGCGTCGGAGAGATTCTGTTGGCCGAGAATGACGACCTTCTCCGCGCCCATCGCTTCGCAGAAGGGACGACGCGCCGGCGCCAGATCGACCGCCATCACGCGAACGCCGTTCGCGCGCAGCAACGAGGTGATGAGCAGCCCGACCAAGCCCTGCCCCGTCACGATCACGCGATCCCCGATCTGCGGCTCCAATTGCCGGACCGTCTGGAGCGCGATGGAAACGATGGTGGTGTAGGCCGCCTGCCAGTTGTCCACGCCCTCCGGCACCTTCGCCACGAGCATGTCCGGCACCGCGACAAAATCCGCGTGGAAGGCACACTCCGCGCCGCCCACCGCCACCCGATCCCCGACGCGCAGCCGGGTATTGGCGGAATCAACGGCTTCGACGATTCCTGCCGCGCTGTAGCCGAGCGGCGTGGGGGTTTCGAGCCGGTTGCGGACCTTTTCGAGGGCGGCCTTCCAGCCAAGATTCCGGGCGGTGTCCAACACCTTACGGACCTGGTCGGGCCGGGCCTTGGCCTTCTGGAGCAGGTTCATCTTGGCCTGCTCGACCTTCATCTTCTCGGTTCCGACGCTGATGACCGAGTGCGTCAGCCGGACCAACACGCCACCGACCGGCGGCGTGGGCACCGGCACGTCCTGCAGTTCGAGGCGTCCGTCCTGGTATTGGGCGATCTGTTTCAAAGCAAAGGTGGCCCGAAAGGGACCGGGCCGCGATCACACCGGAAACCGCCGCCCATGGTCAACGCGCCAGCGCGGTCATTTCCTCTGCTCCTCCAATGGACGCCCCCCCGTGAAGCTTTCCCCAAGAATCACGCCTCCCGACAACACCGCCTCCTGCTTACCAGACCGTTCGATCGCTCCCACCCAGCCGAAATGAGGTCGGAAACACATGACATCCTTCATCGCGTCAACCGGGCCGCACCATTCGGCTCGATTGGAAACAACCCGGACGTCGTCAGGCGCGAATCCGACAAAGTTCAACGCACTCATTCGAAAACTGCCGGTCAGCATCCTGATTTTGTGCCAATCGAAACCCATCAGCGTGGCTGCCACCATGTCGACCGCCACCGGATGCACTCCGGCCAGCACGATTCCGGACGGCACCGGATCGGGCGACATCGGACCATTTCCCTCGCCCCCAACGATCCCGTCCACGACCGTCAGGTAACGGACGGGTTTCCGCCGGAGCTGTCCCTGTCCGTCGAACGAGAAGAGGCATTTGTTGAGATCCAGAACCATGCGCCAACAGGTGTCGTTCCCGTGCCAGTTCCCGGATCGAACGACCTTCTGGGTATCGCCGAATACAAGCCGCCCCGCCTTCTTCAAGGGGACAAAGAACCGTGAAAGCCCGGGCCGGTTTTTGAGTCCCCGCTTCAGCGTGCCCATCCACGAATGCTCCAGTCTGGCCTTGGTCGTAGCGGCCGGGAACTGGTCGCCACCTCGATCCGGAGTGCCTTCCGTGTGATGGGGCAGCCAGTTCTTGTTGGCGTTGATGCCCACCAGGTTCTTCAACGCGCAGGTGAGTCCGACCTTTTTGTGCGTCTTCAGCTTGGGGATGTTGATCAGCACGTCGGCTTCCATCGGCGTCCGACACAGCATGTATTCGTGCGTCTGCCCCGAGTGCTTGGCGTTGGTCTCCGCCATGTCGTAGCTCGCACCATAAAGCTGCCCGCAACCGTGGAATCCGACGAACTCGCTCGCCTCATTGAGTTTCACATGGGTGCTCCCCAGCGGATCGCCGACCAGCGCGGTCTTCGACACCGTCACGCCGTCCACCGCGTGCCACTCTTCCGGACGCAGGTCCAGAAGCGCGATGCGGACTCCCGGGAAATCCGCCGAACAACGCGCGACCATCTCGTCCAGCCGGCAATATTCGCGCAGCTTGGTAAACGACGAATCCGTCTGCGGCGCGTCACAGATCGTGATGCTGCCCAGTCCCTTCAACCGTGGAGCAACCCAGCGAATGACCCCTTCAATGACCGATGGATGGGTGATCAGATGTTCCCAGTGCCCGCCGCCCCTGAAACGCTCGTCGCATTCGGCCACCCAGTTGGGCTTGAGCACCACCCGGTCCCCGGGATGGATCCAATCGTCTGGCAATTTGAGCCCCATCAGCGCCCGCTCGACCCTCTCGCGGACCAACACGTAACCGCCGGGCCCCGCCTCCACCGATACAAGCGGATCGAAGCCTGCTGGCCAGTCCTTCTGTTGGGAAAAATGCCTCTTTGGCACACCATCCGAACCGACCGAAAGGTATCTATGCGACGACTCGGTGCTGGAAAACACAATATCTATGCTATCGGTTCGCCGCATCCCGGAAAGAGATCGACTCCCTGATTCTTGCGTCGGGTGTTCCCCTACGAGATGGGGATAGCTTCAACTGGTCCAACCGCCTCGGCCTGCCAAAACACGGGCCGGGCTAGATTCGCCCGGCCACCTTCCGCCCTACCGCGATCCCGGGACGTTCGACCCAGAGGAAAAGCGGCAACGCACAGAAAGCGACCGCAGCAGCGACGGAAATCAGAAACACGATATAATGCGGATCGAAAACCGTCCCGCCCGAAACATCGGGCCAAGAGACAAACACGGTCGAAAGCACGATGTTGTGCAGCAGGTAGATCCCGTAGGACAGCTCCGCCGGCCAATGAAAGATCCGCGTGCGGCCCAACCGCGCTTCTACTCCTTGGAGCAGCGCAATCCACCGGCCCGAGACCACCGGCACCGCCAACCCTGCGGCAATCAACACCCAGAGCACCCACTCCAGCTTCATGTAGTTGAACTTCGACGCCGGAAGGACGAGAGCCAAACCGATCCAAATCCTCCAGTCCCGGAACACCTTGGGCCCCCGGTGCAACGCCTCCGCCAAGACCATGCCGAAAGCGAAGACATGGATCTTCAGCGGCAACAGCGACGGTTGCGGCCACCAACCCAACGGGCCGGGAGTTCCGCTCCGGTAGATGCCGATCAACTGGTTGAAGACCAATCCGACCGCAGCGCACCAGAGAAAGAACCAGCCCGCTCCGATCCGCCTCAAGGCCAAAGCAAGAAAGGGAAACGCCAAATAAAACTGCATTTCCAAAGCCAGACTCCAGTCGGGCAACCCCGAGGATTCGACTTCCGACGGCATAAATCCGAACACGAATGAAATGTGCAGCAGGAAGTGTCGCGCAAAAGTCCCAACGCTCCGCTCCGCCCCGTCGGTCAAGAACCACATCGCGACCAGAGCCACGGCATACAAGGGCACGATCCGGAACCATCGGCGCACCCAGAACCTGCCCCACGTCGACGGGGCTTCCCACGGCTCCTTCGTTTCACGGAGCCGAAAATGGTGGAGCATGAGAAACCCGGAGATTGCCATGAAAAGATCTACCGCCCAAGCCGCCGAGGAGAACAGCGGCATCTTGACCGCCACGGCATCGGCCGAATGCCAGGCCAGCACCGCAAAGGCGGCAAAGGCTCTGAGAACGTCTAGGGTGGCGATCGCCGAAGGCGGTTTCAGGGAGGGATTCGACGGCATGGCGGTTATCGACGGCTGGAAGCTTGGGCGAACGGATTCGATCAGGTCGCCTTCTCTCACTTCACTTTCGAGACCACATAGCGGAACTTGCCGCTCTTGGACCGGGGAATCTCGGCGACCCTGCGGACCCGGATCTGCATCGAAGTTCCGATCCGCTCCTGGAGCTTTTGCACGATCACCCTTTCGTCCCTCTCGGTGAATCGCTCGTCGGGCACCACCAGCACGTCGAGGGTCTGCCGGTCCTCCTGCACGAGTTGGCTTTCCTTCACCGTGTCCACCGCCTTGAAGACGAAGTCGAGCCGCCCGACATAGCGGCCTTCCGGCGTCACCACGAAGTCGTCGTCCCGCCCCGCGATCCGCTCGATCAATCGTCCGCCGCGCCCGCACGGACACTTCGTTTCGGCGGAGAGCACCATGTTGTCGCCGGTGTCGTAGCGGAGGAACGGAAAGGCCCGGTTGCCAAAGCCCGTCGCCACCACGCGCCCCACTTCGCCCGGACCGACGGCCCTGCCCTGGTCGTCGAGCAGTTCCAAGAGCCCGTATTCCTCCTTCACGTGAATCCGGTGATGGTCGCACTCCTGCAAGTTGGTTGTCGTCTCCACCTGCCCATACCACTGGAAGATGGCCGCGCCGAACGCCGCCTCAATCTCCGCCTTCTGGAAGTCGTGGAGCATCTCCGACGCGGTGAAGACAGCCTTGACCAGTGGCAGCTTCAATCCGCGGGCCCGCGCAAACCGGGCGAGCACGTAGATGCCGGAGGGATAGCCATAGACGAAATCCGGCCGGAACCGTTCCAGTGCCAGCACGTAGTCGTGCATCGCCGTCTCGTCCATGTGGTAGAGGGAGAACATCACGGTTCGCTCCGCGAAGTTGCGGATGTGGTAGGGCGGTTTCCGCACCGAGAGCGGCACCACCATCTGCCCCTGGAAGAGGGCGAACTTGTCCCCCCGCTTGGCCCCGCCCATCGAATAGAACTGCCAGCGAAAGGCATACTCGCGCTGCAACGCCTCGTCCGTATGCGGCACGTGTAGCGACGCGCCCGTCGTGCCGCTGGTGGAGAGCGTCAGCTTCCGGTCCACCGGCAGGTTCGTGCGGATGGCGTCATACGCCTCCCGCACCACCGCCCGGTTGATGATCGGCAGCTTCCGCAGTTCGCCCAGCGGATCGGAGGCGCCTGAACAAACCCCATGCGCCT
>CBFGQE010000092.1:0-9455 GCA_965650815.1 uncultured bacterium | reverse complement strand
CTGGGCGTCTGCACGCAGGACGACACCTTCGACGGCGATTTCACCGTGCGCGGCAATCTCCTCCAGACCGCCCGCTACTACCGGCCCAAGATCGAGGACCTCTCCGCGCGCATCGACGAATTGCTGGCACAGTTCGGTCTGGTGGAATTCGCCGACCACAAGCCCGACACGCTCTCCGGGGGATACAAACGCCGCCTGATGATCGCCCGCGCCGTGGTGCATCGGCCCAAGGTCGTCTTCCTCGACGAACCGACCACCGGTCTCGATCCAGAGGCGCGCGTCGCCGTGTGGGAACTGGTTTCCCAGCTCCGCGCCGCTGGCATGGCCGTTGTGCTGACCACGCACTACATGGACGAAGCCGAGCGCCTCTCCGACCGGCTCATCGTCCTGCAAGGCGGCAAGGTCCGCGCGACCGGCACGACGCGCGAATTGCTCGGCGATGTCGTCGGCGAACACGTCGTCGTCATGCCCTTCGCCGTGGCGGGCATCGAGGGCGTGGAAGTCTGGCTGACCGAGCGCGGGCTGCGGCCATCGACCGTCCTGGCCGACTGGCATTTCGCCCTGGATGCGGCCGGGTTGGCCGCGTTCGTCGCCACCTTCAGCCACCATCGCTATGAGGTCCGGCCGCCGACGCTGGACGACTTGTTCCTCGCTCTTTCGCGGGAGGGGAAACGGTAGGCGGTTCCCGCCGGGCGCGGGATCGGACCAATCCACCGGGGAGAACTCCGGGGGAACGCTGCGGCTCAGAGCGTGTAGCCCGCCGCGAGGGCGTCGCCGGCGAACATCTTCACCGTGTCGAGCGACAGGGCCGTGAGGTCCATGCCGGACATCTTCAGCGCCTTGTTCAGGATGTCGTGCGGCACGGTCACGATGTCGCAGCCGCAGGCGTCGGCCTGGAAGATGTTCAGCACCTCGCGGACGCTGGCCCACAGGAGCTCGCCCTTGGGCAGACGTTCGTTGATCAGTCGCAGGCTTTCCTGCATCGCGGGCACGGGATCACGGCCGGTATCGGCGATGCGGCCGGCGAAGACGGAGAGCACGCTCGGCACCTTCGGGTCCAGCGCTTCCACAAAGCCCCGGATCTGGTCCAGTGTGAGGATGGCGGTGATGTTCAGCTGCACGCCCTCCGCCGCCAGTTCCTTCGCGAGCGGCACGCAGGATTCGCCGCGCGTGTTGGTCGCGGGGATCTTCACGAAGACGTTGCGCTGCCAGCCGGCGATCTTCTTGGCCTGGCGCAGCATCTCGGGGAACTCGTCGGAGAAGACCTCGAAGGAGATGGGCTTGGTGGTGACGGTCTGGAGGATGTCGCGCGCGAAGGCCTCGTAGTCGGTGATGCCCGCCTTGCGCATCAGCGTGGGGTTCGTGGTCATCCCCTTGATCAACGGGTTGGCGTTGAGGCTGAGGATGCCGGCCTTGTCGGCGCCGTCGGCGAACAGCTTGATCCGCAGGTCCGCAAGGTGTGAGTTCATCGGTGCGCGGAGCCTAACGGGCCGCTCCGAAGGGAGCAACCGGCGGTTTGGCGGAACCCAGCAAAACGCCCCGGAGAAGCTCCGGGGCGTTCGCGGACGGATTGGCGGGCGGTCACTCCGCCGCAGCGGGGGTCTTGGCCGCCGGCGACTGGACGATCTCCTCGATGCGGAGCTTTTTCTTCACGCCCTCGAACTCGAACTCGGCGATCTCGCCGACCTTCTTGTTCATCAGGCATTGGCCCAGCGGAGTGAGGTAGCTGAGGATGTTCTTGTCCGGATCGCCGTCCCAGGCGCCGAGGATGTCGTAGGTCTCGGCATGGTTGTTGGAGAGGTCGGTGACGCGGACGCGGGTGCCGACGCCGACGGCATCGGTCTTCACGTTGGAGAAATCGGTGCCGCGGGCCCGGCCGAGGTCGATCTCCAGCTCGGTCTTGCGGCGCATGAGCACCTTCTGCATCTCCTTCGCGGCCTTGTATTCGTGGTTCTCGCGCAGGTCGCCGTAGCTGCGGGCGATGGCGATCTCCTTGGAGTTGGCCGGGATCGTCTTCTGCACCAGCTCGGTGTATTCGTTTTTCCGCCGTTCCAGGCTGTCCCAGGAGACCTGGTAGGTGGCTTCCTGCTTGGTGGTCTCGCCGCTGATGAGCGACTGGATCGCGGGGTAGCTCTTCACGATGCGGCCGAGGAGCGAACGCTTGTCCATGTCGTCGAACACGGGCGAAAGCTTCAGCGCGCGGGTCAGGTCCTTGATGATCTCCAGATCGGCCGAGCCGATCAGGTCCACGATCAGCTCCTGGTCGTCGAGGATGAAGTCGCGCAGACGGTTCGAGCGCTTCTCCATGAACTGGTCGCGCTCCATCGCGGTGAGCGCGGCGCGGAAGACCTCGGGCCCGAGGATGTCGGCGAAGGAATCGCTGCGTTCCTTGCAGAGCCAGAGGAGCAGGTCGGAGCTGACGCTGTGCTGGCTGATGAGCCGGGCGAGGGTTTCCTTGAGGGCGTCGAGCTTGCCGCCGGAGATGAGGGTGATGGCGATCTCGCCGGCGAGCTTGGTGCCGACGTTGTTGATCACGCCGAGCAGGGCCTCGTGCCAGAGCGGGGTGGATTCCTTGAAGGACTGGAGCGCGCGGCGGTGCTTGGCGGCGGCGATCTCCTCCAGGAGGCCGCCGAGGCGGGTCTCGGCCTGCCAGATGGCCTTGGCGTCCACGTCGCCCTCGCTCGTGGCGAGGCCGCAGGCGGCGCGCAGGTCGTCGCGGACGAAGATGGCCTCCAGCGTGACGGCGGGCTGGGTGCGCTGGTGGGTGGCGATCTCGGCGTTCAGGCCCGCGACCATCTCGTTGGCCAACGCGGTCTTGTCGTCGAGATCCTCGATGCTCTTGAGCGCCTCGAAGCCGACGGCCAGCTTGGCCTTCAAGCCCTTGGCAGTGCGGAAATCGGCGAGCAAACGGTCCTGGAGCGAAGTTTCCTCCGCCTGGTAGATGATCGGATCGGTCTTCTTGGTGGGGATGAGGAAGTGGCCGTCCTTCTTCATCTCGCGGCGGGCCACTTCCCACCACTTCTTCCAGTCGTCGGCGATGACGTCGGGGACGAGGATCTTCTGGATCTGGTCGAGCGTGGCCTTTCCGCCGTAGCTCTTGAGCACGACCTTGATGAGGTCCAGGTGGTGGAGGGCGGCGGTCTGGCGCAGGCCGTCGATGTCGGTCAGCTTGCGGGCGAGGATGTGGTCCTTGGGGATGGCCACGAGCGAATCGGCCGAGAAGCCCAGGTCCATGGCGTGGCCGGCCTTGGACGTGAAGTCGATGGTGAAGCGGGAGAAGACCACGTCCACTGCGGTGATGCGGCCGAAGCCCCAGCTCTTGTGGGAGCAGAAGCCGCACTCCATCAGCGTCACCAGCTGATCCACGTGCTTCTGCTGGATCTTGCCGGTGCGGACCAGTTTCTCGAATTCCTCTTTCATAAAATGTAAATTCTCGCGTCGTCTCCCGCTGCTCGAACAAAATAAGCGCGTTGAACAACCGAAAACCAAGAGAAATTGCCCTGCGCGTCCTGCTCGCGGCCAGAGAAAACTCCTACATCGAGGACGTGCTCGACCTCGAACTGGCTTCCAACCCCATGCCGACGGCCGACCGTGGCCTCTGCCGCGAGCTGGCTTTCGGCGTCGTCCGGTGGCGCGCCGCGCTCGACTGGCTCATCACCCGTTTCTCCGACGGCCGCGAACCCCGGCCCGACCTGCGCGAGATCCTGCGGCTCGGCCTCTACCAGATCTTCTGGCTGACGCGCATCCCGGACCATGCCGCCGTGTTCGAGAGCGTCGGCCTGGCCCGGCGCGGGGGCATGGAGGCCCAGGCCGCCTTCGTCAACGCCCTCCTGCGCCGCGCCCTGCGCGAGCGGGACGAGACCGAGACCGCGCTCGAACAGCTCAAGGAAACCGACCCCGCCACCGGCTGGTCCCATCCGAAGTGGCTCGTCGAACGCTGGCAGCGGAGTTGGGGCGAGGACCATGCCCACTACCTGATGCGGTGGAACAACTCCCCGCCGCCGACCTTTGCCCGCGTCAACACCCACCGGAACTCCTGCGAGGAACTGGAAGCCGCATGGACCGAGGAGAAGGTGAAGTTCCTCCGCCGCGAGTTCTCCTGGACCGGACCCGGCCTTGTCCACGAGCTGATCTCGCATCCTCCGTTGGCCACATTGCCGAGTTTCCAGAAAGGCGGGTTCTACATCCAGGACCCCAGCACCCTCTTCGCGGTCGATGAGCTCGCGCCGCAACCCGGCGAATCCATCCTCGACGCCTGCGCCGCGCCCGGCGGCAAGACGACCTTCATCGCCCAGCGGATGAAGAACCAGGGCCGGGTCCTGGCCGAAGACGCCGACAAATCGCGCCTCGGCCTGATCCGCGAAAACTACCAGCGCCTCGGCCTGAACTGCATCGAAGCCGCCGTCACCCCGGCCAAGCCGCTCCCCGCGTCCGCCGGGAACATCCACGCCTTCGACCGCATCCTGATCGACGCGCCGTGCTCCAACAGCGGTGTGCTCCGCCGCCGCATCCAGCTCCGATGGCGCATCCAGCCCGAGGAGATCCAGCGCCTGCGGCAAACGCAGCTCGACATCCTGCGGCTCCACGCCCCGCGACTGAAACCCGGCGGCGTGCTGGTTTACAGCACGTGCAGCCTGGAGCGGGAAGAGAACCGCGAGGTGGTCGAGGCCTTCGTCGCCGAGAACAGGGACTTCACCCTCCAGCGCGACCGCCAGCTCACGCCGTTCGACGACCAGGTGGACGGCGCCTACGTGGCGCGGCTGAAGAAGAACGGTTGAAGAACCTCCGCTTGCCTGGACCGGTCAAGGCACCCGCTCCAACCGGAAGAAACCGTGGCCGCTCTGGGGCGGCACCAGCCGCACCGAGCCCACCGCATTCGTCGGCTGCACCGGATTCGCCGCATGGGTCCAGGTGAGCAGGTCCGTGGAGACCTGCGCTTCGTAGAGATCATGGGGCTTGGCGGTGAAGGTCAGGTTCGTCCCGCCGATCAGCGCCAGCCTCAGCACCGATGCCGCGTCGTTCGGATTCGTGCCGGAGAGGAATTCCTCGAAATTGCTCGCGCCGTCCCCATCCGCGTCGTCGCCCGCCTGGTGCAGGGTTCCCACGCTCGGGTCCGCGTTGCCGAAGTTTTGGACCATCCAGTTGTTCGGGATGCCGTCGGAGCCGCCGCTGGGGCGGTTGTCGCGGCTGTAGGAAAGGACGCTCACGCGGGACCAGGGCGAGGCGTTCGTGCCGTCCGTGAAACGGTAGGAGAGGCTCTCCCAGGTCTGGCCGCTGTCGGGCGTGAAGACCTGCGAATCGGAGAACGGGCCATTGGGCACATACGCCACCGTCCGGCCGGAGACGCTGAACGAGCCGTTGTTCGCGGACTGGTTGGTCACGACCAGGACCAGGTTCGTGCCCTGGAGATCGTAGCCGCGCAGCTCCACGGCATTGATCCCGGGCACGGCCGGAGCCGGCGAGGCCGTGACGACGTGAAGATAGCGGGGATGGGCCCAGGGAGGGGTGTTGCCCGGTGGATGGGCCTGCTGGACGACGGGCGGATCGTAGCTGCCGAGCTGCGCGCCGCGCCCGTCGGTGTGGACCTGGAAGAACATGATCGCCTGGCGCAGCACGGGATTGGCCTCGTTCGCGTTCTCGCTGGAGTGCGCCAGGCTGAGCACGTGCCCGATCTCGTGGCAGGCCACGGCCTCGAAGGTCTTCGCGTTCTGCATGGCCGCGGCGGTGTGCTTGAAGACGACATGGCCGCGCAAGGAAGGATGGAATTCGTTGCCCCGCACGTTCCCGCCCTCGCCGCCGTTGGAGAACTCGGTGAAGCCGAACTGCCGCCCGCCGATGCCCAGCGTGGTCGTCCCGGGAATGTCGCCATAGAGGTCGTGCAGTTGGATGCGGATGCGGCCGTCGTTCATGTCCACATCGGCGGGCGGGCGGCCGAAGCTCTGGAAACCGTCGAACTCGAAGCGGCAGCTCGTCACGTCGCTCCAGGCCCGGAAGGCGTTGCTGATGGCGACGAGACACTGGTCGAGCGTGAGGCCGGCCGGCTTGGCGTCGGCGTCGATCAGGTAGCGGATCGGCTCGCCCCGGTCCGGCGCGAGGAAGCGCGACGCCACGCCGTTTTGCGTGAGCAGGTTGGTGACGGCCGTCGCGGCCACCGGGCTCCATTCGGCGGCGAATTCGCGGACATCGCCACCGGCCCGGGACGTGGTCTCCAGTTGGTTCCGCACCGCGCCCAGCAGCGCCTGCCCGAACGGGGACGAAGCCGAAGAACGTTCGCCGGAGGAGAGCAGGACCGCTCCGGCACCGCCTTCCGGCACGGTGAGGAATCCGCGTGCGTCCCGTCCCAGGAAAAGCAGCCGCGATTCCCCGGCCGCGAGCGCGAAATCCCCGTTCACCTCCGTCATGCGTCCGACCGTGCCGCCGCGATACCGCACTTCCACGATGGGCGGGAAAGTTCCCTTCAACGCTTCGTCCACGCGGACCAACGCCCGGGAAAAGATGCCTCCCGCCTCGGTCCGTTCCGCCGTCACGCCCAACACCGTGCCCCGGCAAACCGCCTCGGCAGCGGCGACCCGCTCCGTCAAGGACTGCGGGATCACGGAAGTGGCCCGGCTGGCGGCGGGACGGAGAAGGCAGAGCAGTCCGACAACAAGGAGAAGGGTCGCTTTCATGGCTCGGGAGTTCACGGGCCACGCCACCGCCATTCCCCCGCGTTGGCAAGCCCGCACTTCCCCGATCCCGATCTCAACCGACCAACGGACCGGAGGACACTCAAGGCAGTTGCTGCGCTTGGAAAAAGCGCACCGGGCCGGAGATCGGAAAGGTCAGCAACTGCGACGGCGAGACGAGCGTGTTCGTCTGCACGGCCTGCCACGTGGTCGCGTTGGTGCTGGCGAGGACGCGGTAAGACTTGCCCGAGTCAGCGTCCAGCCAAGCAGTGAAGCCCTGGCCGGTAATCCCGGCGGCGCGCAGACGGGGGCCGGTGGTTGTGGAACCGTGGACGGCGATGTTGTCGGCGCCGACGACGTCGGTCGTCGTGGCCCAGAGATTCACGCGGAGCAGCGCGTCGTTGCCGGTGGTGACGATGCCGAGGAAGGCGTCTTCCAGGCAGTCCTTCACGTTTGTCACCGTGGTCGTCCCGAGCAGGGTGTTGGCTTGGTTGTAGACGCGGACCGTCACCGTCGCCGCGTCGGCTCCGGTGATCTTGTAATACATCGGGGACAGCGACACGGCGCGGGGCAGGACGCCGTTCACCGTGGAGAAGACGATGTCGAAGCTGTCGTCGTTGCGCTGGGCGCTGAGCTGGTTGGACGGCTGGATGTTGCCGGAGAGCCCCGCAAAGCCGGTCGGCGCGTAGAAGAGCCCGTTGCCCGGCGAGACGGCCACCGGCGCGTTCTTCAGCGAATTGCTTTGCACCCGGATGCCGGAGGCCGCGCTCGTGCCGTTGGCGAAGGGGGTCTTGGCCACGCCGGGCGACAACGGATCGGTCAGGTTGCGCGCCGCCGCGTTGCCCGCCGAGGACCAGTTCTCCGAACCCATGAAGCGCAGCCCCGTGACCGCCTGTTGGAATTCACCCGACGTCGCATGGAAGACCACGCCCGCGTGGACGCGGCACGTCGCCAGCATCCCGACGAGCATGCATGCGAGGGTCGCCAAGCTGGCTGGGCTGTGAAAGGCACCGCGGTTCCAGTGGGTGGCTTGGGTCCTGGGCTCCATGAAATCGTCCGCCATAGGGTGGCAGGTTTCGCAGTTCGGCAAAGGCGGGTCAACGGCGCGGCTCGTCCGGAGCAGGGCCGACGCATCAAAACTTCTGCGAGAAGCGGCAAGGCGAAGGTTCCCGCCGAGCCGCCGGAAGGGTCGCTGACGGCGAGTCTGCAACTCTGGCAACTCCGAGTCGCTCCGGAGTCGCCAGTGAAGCCGAGAGGGCAATGCCGTTCGCCCCAAGGCGGCTCGGCGGGAGCCTGCGCCCCACTTTTTCCGGCCTGGACACCTCCTCCGGGAAGCGAGGGTTTTCCGGAGAGGCCGGTTAACGTCCTGGAATCGTGCGGCCCTCGCGTTTGGCGATGGCCTGGCTCATGCGCAACGCGGCCACGACCGCGCCTTCGGAATGGCTGTCCTCCGTCATGTCGCCGCCGATGTAGAGCCGGTCCTGCGGTTCGCGCAGCTTGTTGGCCAGAGCGTCGAAGCGCGAACGGCCCAGCTCCAGCGGCCAGTAGGCCACGGCCTCGGGATAGACGAAGATCTCGGCGAACTTGATGTGCCGCTTCACGCCGGGGAACAGCGCGTCGAGGCTTTCGGCGGAACGCTCGCGGATCACGTCGGCCGATTGCCCGATCAGGTTCCGCGCGAAGCGCGCGTGCAGCAGCAGCGTGAGAATGCGGTCGCGGTCCTCGGGCGCGTCCTGGAGATCGGTCGCGTCATAGACGCTGCCCGCCGGACTGTCGGAAAGCAGCGTCAACACGGACGCGCCGTCCTCGTCCTGCCAGAGCTTCGCCGCCTCGGGCGCGATGCCGAAGTGGACCTTGATGTAGCTGCCGTAGCGCGTGGTCGCGATGGCCTTCTTCTTGTCCTCGCTCAATCCCGGTTCGAACTGGATGCGGCCGATGTGCGGCACGGGCACGGTGACGACGACATACTTCGCCGTGGCTTCGCGGTAATGGTAGCCGTCCTGGAGATACCGCACGACCACACGGCCGGGCTCCTGCCGGATGGCGGTGACGAGGGCGTTGGAGATGGGCTTGTGGGGCCCGGCCTTGGCCATGAGGGCCTGGGTGAACTTCGTGTTGCCGCCCTTCACGTGGTAGTTCTTCTCGCCGAAACCCTGCGGCGTGCCGAGGAAGAGCCGGACCTCGTCGATGCCGTCGAGCGCGCTGATCTTGTCCCACTCGATGGCCATCTCGGGCTCGACCGTGACGCGGATCCACTCGCGGACCTTCTTCGGCAGCCCCTGTTTGGAGATGAACTTGGCGAAGCTGATCTTGGTCAACGCCTCCAGCTCCGGCGGCAACGGTTTGCCGCTGTAATGGCTGGCGTGGAGCTTCTCGTAGAGCGCCCAGGTCCGGTCGTTCCACTTGAGGAACGCCTCGATCTCCTTCGGCGAAAAGATGCCCTTCAGATACTCGTCGCGGTCGCCCTCGCCCTGGTAGGGATAGATCTTGCCGCCGATCCGCACGGTGGAATGGGCGACGTCTTCGGCCAAGGGCAGCTCCAGCTCCTTCAAGAGTTGATAGGCCGGATTGCGCTCGAAGTATTCCTCCATGTGGGCCTCGGCCGTGTCGCCGCTCTGGAATTGGATGCTCTGGATGCGCCCGCCAATGCGGGACGACGCCTCCAGGATGAGCGAATCGATCCCCGCCTTGTTCAGCTCGTAGGCCGTGGTCAACCCGGTCAACCCGCCGCCGACGATGAGGACCGTGGCGTCCACCTTGGCCGGTTCCGCCGCCCTGACCGTGTGGCCG
>CBFGQE010000091.1:0-9486 GCA_965650815.1 uncultured bacterium | reverse complement strand
CCGTGAGCTCGGCCAACGGCAACATCCTCCTGGCCGCCGAACGCGCCTTCACCGGCGAAGGCGAGGGCGTCATCGGAATGCTCTTCGACAGGGATCTCAAAGGTCTGGTCACCACCGAAGCGCGCCTCGACCGGCTCCAGGCCACCGGCGACGAAGATGATCCGGACGTGACTTACCTGCCCGGTCGCGACGTGTTCCTCTACGTCGCCAACACCGATCTCGCGGGCGGGCTCGTCAACCGCATCGCGGCTTCCGTCATCCAGACCACGCCGCTCAACAACGCGCTCCAGACCACGGTGGAACAGCCCATCGGCGACGGACTGCCCGACGGACGCGCCGAAGGCCATCCCGCCACGATCGAGAACCCGTTCAATGGCCAGCTCATCACCGCCTACGATGCCGGCAACGGCACCGCCGTGGGCGAGCTCTCCTACTTCACCCTGGGAACCGCCCCGGGCTACACGCTCACCTCGGCCCGCGCTGAGACGAACTACCTGAACGGCGCCAATGGCGATCCCTTCAACCACCAGCATCCGCAGATGGCGGCCGATCCCGTCTCCGGCCTGATCGTCGTCGGGTTCAACGCCACCGGCAGCTCGGTCGGTCTCCCGTCGGGCTACGCGTATCAGGCGCTCGGACCCGACGGCGCACCGTTGCCCGGACCTTTCTCGACGCCTTCGTTCCTGGCCGATGCGCCGGGCGGCCTAGGCACTTCGGTGGGCTACCACACGCTGCGCTATTCGCCCGTGAGCGGCTCGTTCCTCGCGGTCTTCGCCAGCAGCGCGGGCCACGCGTATCTTGCCTCGCTCCTGCCCGCCTCCTCGCACCTGTCCGTGACGGTTCCGTCCCTCGTCGTCTCCCGGCAACAGGCCAACGTGTCCGTCTCCTGGCCCGCCAATGCGACCGGATTCACCCTCCAGTCCACCCCCGGACTGAGCCCGGCGAACTGGCAGCCAGCCGGCGGCACCCCGACCCAGAGCAACGGCACCAATACCCTGACGGTCCCCGCCACCGACCCGATCCGCCTCTTCCGGTTGGTCAGGCCGTAAGCCGCATTCCGCAACATCGCGCAACGGGGCCGGAGGAAACTCCGGCCCCGTCTTTTTTCACCGCTTCCACCCGGGCCAGCTTTCTTCTGGTGAATCGGTCCTGCGACGGCTTCGGGCTTGTTCCCTCTAAAAATGGCACTTAAACGTAACTTCGGCCCGAGGAGTATCTAAGGCGCCCAACCATCCCCATCCATTCCCTGCATGAACGCTCCCGAAGCTCCGTCCGTCGCGGTTGCTCCCGCCGAAGCCGAACCCGTCCAGGCCGAGTTCCGCTGTCGGCTCTCGCCGAAGAAGGTCTTCTGCGGCTTCGTCGCCGTCATCCTCGGGTTGTTGGTCTTGGGAACGCTGGCGATGGAGATGAAGCGCCGCACCGGGGCTTACGGGCGGGTGGTCCGGCTCTTCGACCTCGATTCGGAGAACTGTTTCCCCGCGTGGTATTCGTCCTTGGCCCTGGCGGTGGCGGGCGGCGTCTCGGCCGTCGTTGCGCTGCGTGAACGGCAGCACCGGGGCCGGATGCCGTGGCACTGGATGGGGCTTTCGGCGGGGTTCCTGTTCCTCTCTGCCGACGAGACGGCGATGGTCCATGAATATCTCATGTCGGGCGACGCGTTGGGCATCAAGGGCGAGGGCCTGCTGTTCCGGAAATGGGTCATCCCGGCGATCGCGGCGGTGGCGCTCTTCGGCATTTCCTACCTGCGGTTCGTCTGGCGTTTGCCCGCGAGGGTCCGTTGGTTGGCGATCCTGGCCGCAGGGCTCTTCTGCGGCGGCGCCATCGTCTGCGAGATGCTCTCCGGTCCGATCCTCACGGGAGACCCGGTCCAGAACCGGCTCAAGACCGCCTATCTGGTGGAAGTGGTCGCCGAGGAGGGCCTGGAGATGTTCGGCGTCGCGGTCTGGATCTACGCGCAGCTGCTCTACCTGGCCGACCGTTCCACGGGACCGACGCGGTTCGTGTTGGAGACGAAAGCCGCCTAGCCGGCCGGTTCGGGCGCGGGCTCCGGCGTCTCCGGCACGGGCACGATGATGCCGAAGGTGGAGCCCTCGTTCAGCACCGATTCCACCGAGAGGCCGAAGCCGTTCTCCACCGCCATGCGATAGACCATCGAGAGGCCCAGCCCGGTGCCGCGCCGTTGCGAGAGGGACTTGGTGGTGAAGAAGGGCTCGAAGATGCGCGGCAGCACCTCGGGCGGGATGCCGATGCCGAAGTCGCGGATCGAGATCGTCATGTAGGTCCGCGCCGCCACCGGGGCGAGCACGGGATCGGCCAGCGGCGCGTGCGAGACGTCCACGCGGATGATCAACCGCCCGCTGCCGTTCATCGCGTCGGAGGCGTTGAGGATGATGTTGAGCAGCATCTGCTGGATCTGGGACTTCGAGCAGACGATCTCCTCGAGGCCGGGCGCGGGCTCGAACTCGACCTGCACCTGCTTGAGGAAGCCCTCCCCGAAGAGCTTCAGCGTGTCCTGGACCACCTCGTTGAGGCTGCACCGCACGAGGTCGCGCTCCGAGTTGCGGCTGAAACCGAGGAGCGCGCGGACGATCTCCGCGCCCTGGTCCGCCACCATCACGAGGCGGTCGGCACGGGTCCGGATCTTGATCGTGTCGGACGGGTTCTTTTGGATGATCTGCGCGGAACCCTTGATGATGGGGAGGATGTTGTTGAAGTCGTGGGCCACGCCCGCGGCGAGGGTGCCGAGGGCGTTCATCTTCTGGCTGTGCAGGAGCTGGTCGTTGGCCCGCGCGAGCTGCTCGGTGCGCAGCGCCACCAGCTGCTCCACCTCGGCGTAGCTGTGCACCAGCCGCCGGTGCCGGTTCCAGGCCAGCACGGCGAAGAAACCGATGCCGCCCACCGCCAGGGCGGCGATCACGAGCAGGCGGGGGTCCTCCGACCACGGCACCACCACCAGGAACGAGAACGACGCCGGGCTCGGATCGACGTTGCCGTTCCGGTCCATCGCGCGGACTTCGAGCCGGTGTTCCCCGGGGGACAGGTTCAGCAGGGAGATGACCGTCTCCGGAGCGTAGTCGGACCAGTTCTGCTCGTTGATGCGGTGGGAAAAGAGCAGCCGCGCCGAGGGCGTGAAGCTCCAGCGGTCCTGCCCCTGCACCACGGCTTCGAGCGACGAACCTCCCGCCGTGGACCGGTCGAGCGGCTTCGAGACGATGGAAGTGACCGGCGGGTCCTCGTCCTGGGTGGGGCGATGGCAGGCCAACCCCCGCTGCGTGCCCGCCCACAGCGTGCCGTCCGGGCCTTCTGCCAGGGAATAGACGACGTCTCCCGGCAAACCCTCGTCCGCGCCGTGCTGCAGCGCGAAGCCGTCCTTGATGCGGTAGAGGCCCCGGCTGGAGCCGACCCACATGATGCCGTTGCCCGCGCGCAGGATGCATTGCACCTGCTCCAGACCCGTGCGCAGGACGCGCCATTCCCGGCCGTCCGTTTCCCACAGCCGGTCCCCCGCGCCGCACCAGACTCGGCCCTCGAAGGTCTCGCCAAAGCACGTGCCCTTATCCGGCGAGTGAGCGGGGTCCGGCAGGCGCCACTGGCCTTCGGTCCAAACGGCCACACCGCTGGCCCCACCCACCCACACGTCGCCGGAGCGCGCCGCATAGACGGTCAGCACCGGGCCGATCCGCACGGGCGGATGCGCGTAGGGCGGCACGGTGAAGCGCGCGCCGTCGAAGACCTCGATGCGCCCGTCCCCCGTCGCGATCGATCCCGTGTAAACGAACGTTTCCCCTGTCGGTCGTCCGCCCAGCAAGCGGAACGGGTTCCCGTCGGGACCGGCGATGGGCTCGATCTTGCCGGTGGCCGCGTCCAGCAGCGCGGCGCGGCCCTCGACGTCCAGCAGCACGTCGCCGTTCGGCGCGGCCCAGAGATCGTCCCGGTCGCCTTCCCGGGGCAGGAATCCCCTGGAGCCTCCCTCGAAGGGAAAGGGCTTCCATCCCCTGGCGTCGAAGCGCAGCAGCCCGGAGGTCTGCACGAACCAGACGGCTCCCTGGCGGGTGGTGACGACGGCGTGGGTGGCCAGACGGCGCGACTCCACCCGGGGCGGAACCCGCCACAACGGCGGCGCATGGCGGAAGACGCCTTCCGGCGTGGCGAACCAGATCGTGCCGTTCGGCGCCGTAGCGGCGTCCATCAGCCGCGACTCCGGGGCCTCGATGGGCACCACGACGGAGGGCTCCGCGAGATCGATCCGGAAGAGCCCCGTCTGCGCGAAGAACCACACCGTGTTGTCCGGGCCGGGCCAGGCCATGCGGGCGGCCTCGCGCATCTCCGGCAGCGCGCGCCACTCCTGGTCCTTGAGCAGCAGGATGCGCCGGCTCGCGTCGCCCTCGGACTCCGCCAACATCGCGATGGTGCCGTCGTCCCCCTCCTGCGGCCTCTGCAGGGTCAAGGCCCGGCCCCATTCCGGCAGGGTGAATTCCTCCCAGAGGCTGGCCGGACGCACCTCGGCCAAGGGGCCGGGGATCTTCGCCACGCCCCGGTTCCCCGCGATGATCAGCCCGCCGCTGCGCGACGCCACGATCTCGTTGAACCTCCCGATCGACATCTCCTCGCTCCGGCGCAGCAGCGTGACCCGGCGGCGTTCCGCCTCGTAGAGCACCAGCTTGTCCGACAGCAGCACCAGCACCCGGTCCCGCATGACCGGGAGCAGCACGGAGGTGCGGAGCCGCCGCAGCAGGTTGGTCTGGAGTTCGGCCCGCACATCCGCCAGCGGATGCACCGTCCATTCCCCATCCGCGAGCGTCTGGAGCCCGTCCTTGTGCAGCGACCAGAGCTGGCCGAAGCGGTCCTCGTGGACCGGATAATCGCCCGCCGGCGGCGGCAGGTTCGTCACGGTGTAGCCGTCGATGCGGCTCAGGCCGCCGTTGCTGTGGCGCACCAGCACCACCTCGCGCGGGTTCACCGTCAACAGCGTGCAGAAGGGGTCGGCCAGCCCGTCCGCCTTGCGGAACTCCCGCCACGGCGTCGCGCGCTGCTGGCCGGAAGCGGGCCAGGAAAGCAGCCAGACCAGCAGCAGGATTCGTGGGATCAATCGGGCCATGCGTCGCGCCGACAACGTTTCCCACCCGGCCCGCGACATCAAGCCGCCAGCCGCGCTGCGGACCAAAGGCGGACGGTGGCCTCCGCTACTTCGTCTTCGCCTGCCAGTTGTTCAGCGCCTTCTCGTCCGCGCCGGGCCGGGTCATCGCGCCGAGTTGTTCCAGCGCTTCGCCGATGAAGTAGAGGGAACCGGTGAGGACGACGAAGGGTTCGGCGGTGGTCAGGGCGAGGGCTTCGGCGGTGGACTGCGCGGTGAGGATCGGTCCGGTGTAGCCGGCGGCGCGGAACACATCGGCCAAACGCTCGGGGGCTGCGGCGCGTTCGGAGGCGAGGCGGGCGACGCAGAGGGAACCGATCACGGGCATGAGCAACTGGGCGAGCGACGCGAGATCCTTGTCCGCCATCGCCGCGAAGACGACGGCGGGACGGCGTCCGGCGAAGTCGCGCTCCAACGCCGTGCGAAGGGCTTGGACGCCGTCCGGATTGTGCGCGCCGTCGAGCAACAGCGTCTGCGCGCCGCGCTGGATGAGCTGCATTCGGCCGGGCCAGGACACGGTCGCAAGGCCACGCTCCAACGCTTCGGCGGAGACGGGCAGAAGCGATTGGAGGCGGTCCACCACGGCGAGGGCGACGGAGGTGTTCTGCTGCTGATGGGGACCGAGAAGAGACGATGCCGGATGGCGGATGCCGGATGCCGGAGGGTTTGTCGCGTCGATCCATTCTGCTCCGCGTTCGGCGGCGATGCGGCGGATGACTGCCAGCGGTTCGTCCGCGATGGCGCCGGTGATGACGGGCACGCCGGGTTTGATGATGCCCGCCTTTTCAGCGGCGATCTTGGCCGGGGTGTCGCCGAGCCAGGCTTCGTGGTCGCGGCCGATGGTGGTGATGACCGAGGCGAGCGGCGTGACGACGTTGGTGGCGTCGAGCCGGCCGCCGAGACCGGTTTCCCAGATGACGAGGTCCACTTTCTCCGCCGCGAAGTGCAGCAGCGCCATCAGCGTGACGGCCTCGAAGAAGGTGGGTTCTTCCCCTTTCGGAAACGCCTTCAGCCACGGGCGCATCTGTTCCACGAGCTTGGCCACGTCGGCCTCGGAAATGTTCCGGCGGTTGATCTGGACGCGTTCGGTGAAGGAGACGAGGTGCGGTGAAGTGAAGAGCCCGACGCGCAGACCCGACGCGCGGTAGATGCTCTCCAGCGTGGCGCAGACGGAGCCTTTGCCATTGGTGCCAGCGACGTGGATGAAGCGCAGGCCGCGCTCGGGATGTCCGGCCAGCTCGGTCAAACGACCGATGGTCTCCAGCCCGAAGCGCGCACCGAAGAGCTGGAGGTCGTAGAGGAACTGGATGGCTTCCGGGTAGGTCACGGGACGGGAGAAGGGCGGATCAATCGAGGCAGTTGCGCACGAGCCCGGCCACGGCTTCGGGCGGGATGGTGGCGAGGCAGCGGGCTTCGCCGGCCATGGTGCAGGCGGCCTGGACGGTCTCCGCGCATTCGCAGGCGGAGGTGAGGTGCCAATGGTCGCGGCCGCGCGGGGCCCATTCCTTCAAGGCTGCATCGTCGCGGAAGACGGAGACGGTGGGCACATCGAGCGCGTGGGCCAGATGCGTCGAACCGGAGTCGGCCCCCACGTGGACGGCGCATTCGGCCAACACGGCGGCGAGACGCGGCACGGTGATGTCCTTGTGCAGCGCGACGAGGCGTTCGTGGTCCACGGTCTCGGCGAGGAGACGGAGGCGTTCGCGCTCGCGCTCTGCCGGGCCGCAGGTGGCGACGAGCCGGAGCGCGGGGTCCTTCAGCAGGAGGCGGCAAAGCTCGGCCCAGCGGGGCAACGGCCATTCCTTGAAGGGCGAGCTGGCGTTGATCGAGAGATGGACGGCGCCGGAGTTCACGCGGGCCTTGGCCCATTGCACCGCTTCGTCGGGAACCACGAGGCCGAATTCCGCGCGGGCCAACCGATAGCCGGCGGCGGCGAGGACCTGGCGGCGCTGTTCATAGACGGAGAGTTCGCGCGAAGGGCGCGGCACGCGGGCGTTGACCAGCCAGCGGTTCCAGAACCGGCCCGAATCGGGTTCCTGCGCGAGACGAAGCTTGCCGCCGGTGGCGGCGGTCCAGAGCAGGTCGCGGTCGCGCCCGGAGAAATTCACCGCGAGGTCGAAGCGTTCGTGCCGCAACATGCGGATGATGCCGAAGTGGTCCTTCATCCGGCCCCGGCGCGGATGGAGCTGCACGGGCCAGACGCGGTCCACGGCGGGGCACATCCGGAAAACCTCGGCCCCGGCCACTCCGGCCACCACGTGGATCATGGCGTCGGGATGGTGGCGCTTGAGCTCGCGGATCGCGGGAACGGTGTGGATGGAGTCCGCGAGGAAGCCGAGTTCCACCACGACGATCTTCTTCGCCGAGCGGGTGTGGAGCTGGAAATCGGTCGCCGGGACGGGCACGGGGCTGTGTGTAGTCGGGGCCGGGATCGGGGCGAAGGAAAATCCGACTCCTGCGGGAATGACGAAGCACGAAGGCCAAAGGCCGAAAGAAGCTCGAAACCAGAAGGCCAAAGCCCGAGGTCTTGGAGCGAAGTTCGGGTTTCGCATCTTCGGGCTTCATTCGGCGCTTTGGCCTTCGTGCTTTGTCATTTCCCCCGCAAGGGCGTCTTGACCCGCTTGGGCCGATGGCGGCACGACTTCGCCATGCCGTTGCATACCGAACTCGTCCCCGCGTCCGACACCTCCAGCCGCGACCTGTTCGTGGTGCTGCACGGACTGGGCGACAGCCTGGAAGGGTATCGCTGGTTGCCGCCGACGCTCGGCTTCCCCTGGCTGAACTGCCTGCTGGTGAACGCACCGGACCCGTATTTCAACGGCTACTCCTGGTATGACTTCCAGGGCGACGCCGCGCCGGGCATCGCGCGCAGCCGCAAGCTCCTGACCGAACTGCTGGACAGCTTGCCCGCGCAAGGCTTCAAGCCGGAGCGGACGGCGCTCTTCGGCTTCTCGCAGGGTTGCCTGATGACGCTGGAGACTGGCCTGCGCTACCCGCACCGGCTCGCGGCGTTGATCGGTGTGAGCGGCTACGTGAGCGATCTGGAAAAGCTGGTGGCTGACCTGCCCCCGGCGGCCAAGGGCCAGAGCGTGCTCGTGACCCACGGGCTCTACGACCCGCTCTTTCCCTGCGCGGAAGTTCGGGCACTGATGAACCGTCTGCGCCTCGCGGGCGGCTTGGACCTGACCTGGCGCGAATACGCCAAGGACCACACCATCGTGCCTGAGGAAGTGCTGCTCATCCGGCAGTTCCTGACGGCGGCGTTCGGGCGGTGACTGGCGGATCTTGGAAAGCCCTTGCTGCGTCCAGGTGGAAGGTTCATTCCATGGACCAAGCAATTCCCATGAAACCTTGCTGCTTGCTGTTGCTTTCCATGCTTCTGGTCGCTCACAGCGGCTTGGGTGCGGCGACGGCGAGCCTGTTGAACAAGATCCATCTGACCGATACGCCCATCGATGGCGTGCGGGTGGGCCACAACGACAGGAAAACTATCCGGGAAGAAATGTGTTCGACGAACTTTTCGTGGGCTTTGTCGAAGAGCTTCGCTTTCACCACCAATGTCTGGGTGGGTTTGGAACCTGTGGCCGATTGGAGCTCCGACACGGACCTTCTCAGAATCAACTACTCCGGGCTGACCGAAAAGGAGATGGAGCCGGTGTATATGCGCATCTACTTCTATGCCCAGCAACGGGAGCAGGGGCATACGCGGGAGTTTCTGTTTCAGGCCCTGACCAACTCCAGCAAGGAGATCGTCGCCACGAACGACTGCCTCAGGATTTTGGCCGAGCATTGTCCCTTGGTGCCCTTGGGCCGACTTCAATTGGTGAACTGGGAGTCGAAGGACTTGGACGATGTTCGGCGCGATAACGCCACCTATCACGTCGTGGATGGCGAGCTGCTTTGGGTCTATCGGGTGTCTTGGACGAAATGGAAGGACGGCGAGTCCGGCGATGCCTTTGCGGAGCGCCAAGATGCCAAGGAAGCCGATCCGGCTCTGCGTGATGCCCTCGACAAGATCGAAGCCGAAGCGAGGGCCGAGATGAAACGGACTGGCGTGGAGGGCATAGGGGCAGTTCATGTTTTTTGGCGGCTGAAGAAGTCTAAACTCAAGCAGATGGGAATCGATTGGCGCTCTCCTGCTGAACTGAATCCATCGACGATTTACGACTGAAGCCTCGCCCTTCATCGTTAGGTTCGGCGGGAGAAACCGAATTTACATTCGTCTGACATAAGCCGGCGTCCGGCCCCGGGTATCTTCTGCCGTGCCATGAACCGCTTGCCGCCGGTCCCCGTCTCAGCCATCACTGCGTCGCTCCCGGCAAAGCCACCGTTGAGCCCTCCATGACCACCCG
>CBFGQE010000090.1:0-9488 GCA_965650815.1 uncultured bacterium | reverse complement strand
TCCAAGGGCGGCTCGACCGTGGCCAGCACCGGCACGGACGGAACCTTCGCGATCACCACGCCGCCGCTCCTGGTCAGCGTGGCGGCGACGACCGCGACGGCCGATGAACAGGGACCGGTTCACGGCCTCTTCACCCTGACCCGCACCGGAGACAGTTCTGGAACCCTGACGGTCAACTACACGCTCGGCGGCAGCGCCAGCAACGGCCTCGATTTCGCCGAGCTTTCCGGCTCCGTCACCTTCCAGCCCGGAGCGGCCTCGACGAATCTCCCGGTCATGGTCCTTGATGACGCGGTGGCGGAGTTCGCCGAGACGGTCGTGCTTACGCTGACCACGGGCGAGGGCTACGGGATCGGCACCGCGACGGCCACCGTGACCATCGCGGACAACGAGCCGACCGAGATCGCCTTCAGCACCACGGCCACCAACGAGCTGCTGGAAAGCTACGCGCCTTCCCGCGCCACCTTGAACCTGGCTCGTCGCGGTCTCGTCGCGCCAGCGGTGACGGTGCAATTGGCCTACGGCGGTTCGGCGGTGTCGGGCGTGGACTTCAGCGGGCCCTCTTCGGTGGAGATTCCGGCGAACGGCACCACGGCGCAGATCGTCCTGACGCCGATCAACGACCAAGCATTTGAGGGAGAAGAATTCGCCGTGGTGCAGGTCGGTTCGGGCGGCGGTGCCTATGTCGTTGGCGTGACCAACTCGGCCACGATCCGGCTGGTGGATGATGAAACGCCTGTCGGCACGGTGCTGTTCAGCGACAGCTTCGAGACCGACACAGCGGCCAATTGGCAGGTCAACGCGGCCGATCCTTCCGACGGCTTCGCCGAGTTCGCCTGGGACTACGGTGCCCTTGCGGGGATTCCGCCCGCGCCCGGAACGACCGGCGGTTCGACCAAGGGGCTCCGCATCCGCGCGGGCAACACCGTCCCGCAACCCAGCGGCATCAGCCTCTCGCCGTTGGGCGGCGGCTTCACCGGCGACTACCGGATGAAGTTCGACGTGTGGCTGAACTACAACGGCCCCATGCCCGACGGCGGTCCCGGCTCCACCCAGCACTTTGACGCGGGCGTTGGCACGGCCGGAGATTTCCCCGTGTGGTTCAACAACCCGTCCTCCGAAGCCGTGTGGTTCACCTTCAGCGGCGACGGCGCGGACGGCGGAACCTTCGGCGACTACTCGGCCTATCT
The DNA here is from genome assembly GCA_965650815.1 of uncultured bacterium. Taxonomy (GTDB): domain Bacteria; phylum Verrucomicrobiota; class Verrucomicrobiia; order Limisphaerales; family CANJSG01; genus CANJSG01. The sequence goes on along the minus strand of CBFGQE010000090.1, from coordinate 8,298 downwards.
CGGGCTCCAGACGCTGGGCGACGACACCGGCTTCTACGCCGCCGGATACAACGAGAACCCGAACAGCGGCCTGCGCGACCATGCGAATCCGTTCTACGCGAACCGCTGGGGTGGCCAGACCGCTCCGGCCGAACAGCTCGCCCTTTTCCCCGGCCAGACCGGCACGGTCAATCGCGGCAACGGCGGCATGGCCTGGCACTCCGTGGTCATCACCAAGTCCGGCAACACCGTGGAATGGCGCATGGACGGCGTGGTGATCTGCACCGTGACCAACGACCTCTCCGCGCTTTCGACGAATATCTTCGTAGGCCTTCAGGACCGATTCGCGGGAAGCCTCTCGAACGAGCCGGAAATGTCGTTCGCCCTGGTGGACAATCTCCGCGTGGAAACCCTCGCCTCCGCGCCCGTCCAGATCGAGATCACCGGAATCGTGCTTGTCGGCGGCAACGTCGAGATCACCTTCACCGGACCGGCCGCCAGTGCCGCGACCGAGTTCAAGCTCCAGAGTGCCGCAACCGTGGACGGCACCTACACCGACGACAATGCTGCTACGCTCAGCGCCGTGGCTCCCGGCCAGTTCAAAGCCATCCGCTCCGTCGCCGGATCGAGCCAGTTCTACAAGATCAAGCGGTAGAGCGTTTGGACGGAGCCGTCGCCCTGCCGAATCCTGGCAAGCGGGAGTCTTGCGCTACATCGCTCCTACAGCGGTTCGATGCGCAGGCGGATGAAGCGGGTGGGCTGTGCGGTGATCGGCTTGGCGTCGCGCACGACCAACAACGTTTCCGTGTCGGTCTCGGTCACGAGCATGGACGCGGTCGTTTCCCACCGGATGAGGTCGTTGGACAACTCGACGATGTAGGCCACGTCGTCGCGGCGAACGGTGCGCGGGATCTGAAGGGCGAGGTGGAGCTTGCCGTCGTCGTTGCGAAATAGAACGGCTTTGGGCAGCTCGTTTGCCAACGCGGCCACGGCCGGATCGAGGCCGAGCGCATACTTCAGCAGGTTGTTCAACCCGTCGCCCGAGGGGTTCGCGTCGTCGGGGCCGTGCAGCAGTCGCCATGATTCCAAAGGCGAGAGCAGCGACGGGAGCACCGTGACGGTCCAGGCTTCTTCGGCCGACAGGAGCTTGGCGGGATCGGAGCGCACGTAGGGCGTCGGATCGCTGGCGACGGCGGTCACGGTGTGGAGACCGGCCCCGAGGTCCGAGCCCCGGAGACGGAGAAGCGCATTGGTGGCTCCGTTGCGCGCCTTGCCGTTGATCTTCCATTGCAGCGCGACGGGTTCGTCCTGGTCGGTCGGGAGCGGGGACACCTTGAATTCAAGCAGGGCGCTTTCATCGAGCGTGAGCAGCCGCGATGCGGGAGATGCGCTGTCCACGGGGCGGATGCGTTCGTAGAAGTTCAGCACGAACTGCTCGCGGTTCACCTCGCCGCAGGGTTTGAACAGGTGGCGCATCAGGGAATCGTCGTGCGGGCGATACCAGCCTTCGGCTCGATACATGGAGCCTTCGTAGAGCCCCACGACGTCGGAGCGTTCGGGTGGCGTGGGCAGGGCGGTGGCGCGGTCAATCCAGTGTTTCCAGACGATGGAAGAGAGGTTGGTCTTGGCCGTGGTGTTCGGCATCTCGCGCGGGGAGTAGCCGGGATATTCGTTGGGATACTCGTCGGCCAAACCGGCGAAGCTGTGGCCGAGCTCGTGTTCCAGGATGCCGCCGCTGGAGGCGTGCGCGGAGATGACCGCGACGGGGCCGCCCGAGCCGCCGTATTTGGCGTCGTTCACCAGCACGACGAGGATGTCGTATTCGGGCACGAACTGGTTCGCGAGCACGTAGGCGCGGCTCTGGCCGATGGAGTTGATCGTGAGCAACTGGCCGACGGAGGAGGAGTTGAATCCGGCGCTGAAGTAGGTGTCGCGCGTTTCGCCGTCGGCGCCGTTGTCCGCGCCGCTCTGCTTCGACTCGACCGCGATGCGATAGACGTTGCAGGCCGTGCGGTAGCGGGACCAGGGCTCGCGCGAGAACAGAAACCCGACGGCCCGGTCCACGTCCTCGGGGAATCGGGCGAGATCGGCCGCCGTGTAGCCTTCCGCGAAGAAGACGAGGTTGATGCGCTGAGAACGCGGCCCGGTTTCAACCACCGTTTCCATCTGGGTGGAAGCGACCAGCGACAATGCACCGGTGATCAGCCCGAGCGAGAACAACAGCAAGGCCTTCATCGTTGGATAGGGAGTGCGAACTGGGCGAGGATGCGGACCGATGGCTCACTTGAAGGCGTATCCAGCCGCCCGATTTCCAGGATCGCGGCTCCGGCTTTGGATGGAAGGCGGGTCTGAACCACGACCGGGCCGGAGTCCGTGAGCTGGGCGGGAGTGGCCCTACCCGAGGGTTGGACCGGGTCCAGCACGACGCATTGGAAATCCGGTTGCGGCAAAAATTCCTCGGCCAGGACGCGCTGCTCCGCATCGAGCAAACGGCAGCGCAGCATTCCCGGTTGGCGGCGGGAAAGCGGACGCTGGCGGAAGTCGCCCCGGATGGGATCGGCGGCGAGCAGTTCGCAGCGATCTCCGTGGAGCCGGAAGCGATAGGCGATACTCGCGCTCGAGGGCGACCCTAGCGCAAGAGAGGTCGATCCGAGATCCCCGGCTTCGGAATGTGGCGACGAGGGCGGCGCGTTGGTGGCAGGAACGGCGGGCGGTGAAGCAATTCGGCCGGGAGCCGGAGTCAATTCCGGCTCTGGACGGGAGCGGCGTGAAAGGCCGGCTAGCAGCACCAGAAGCGAAGCGGCGGCCAAAAGTCGCCCAGAAAAACGACGGTCGGACATGGGTTGCGAATGTTCGCCCGAATGCCGGACGAAGGTGCGCGGATTGAAGGAGCGGAGTCTGCATGGCCACAAGCTGCCGCGCGGAAAATTTTCCCGAGAGGCCGGGCACTGCGCACGGTTTCGGGCAAAGCGCAGAGAAAGCCTGCGCGTGGTCATGCAGGACGCGGGAAATCGCCGAAGCTGGGGCGACAACTCGGCCAAGCCTTCGCCCACCTCCATTCGCAAAAGCCCGATGGCTTCGGTGCCGTTCTTGCATCCTTCCGGAGCAGGTTTGCCACGGTGGCTGGGCTTGACGGGATTGAGGGTGGGATCGGCTATGGTTCCCGAAACATGGTTCCCATGATCTTGCCGCGTCTGCTTTGTCTGTGGGCCGTCGTGCTCGCCGTCGGATGTTCTTCTTCCCGGCTGCCGAGGGAGTTTGTCGTCACCCGCTTCGGCGCAGTTGGCGATGGACGGACTTCCGACACCCGAGCGATCCAACAGGCCATCGACGCCTGCGCGGCGGCGGGCGGCGGCGTGGTCGTGGTGCCGGAGGGGCGGTTCCTCACCGGTTCGATCTTCCTGAAACCGCGCGTAGATCTGCGCGTGGACCGGGGCGGGGTGGTGCTCGGAACCCTGGACAAGGCGGAATACCCCGTGATGCCGACGCGGTGGGAAGGCGAAGAATGCCGCTGGACCGCCGCACTGATCAACGCGGTGGACCTCGTTGGCACGCGCATCTACGGCGAAGGCACCATCGACGGCCAGGGCCAGCTCTGGGAGGCGCGCGAACCGCGCCCGCGCGGCGAGCGTCTGGCCGAGATCCAGCGGGCGTGGCGGGAGCAGGGCGGGGCGACGAACTTTGTGCCCCGTCAACGGCCCTACGCCGATCCGACGCAACCGTGGCAAGGACGGCCGCGCTTGATCGTGGCCCTGCGTTGCCAGGACGTGGAGGTCAGCGGCCTGCGGCTCCAGAACCAGGCGTCGTGGGGACTGGTCTTCATCTATTGCGAGCGCGTGCTGGCCCAGGGCCTGACCATTCGCGCCGAGAGCTACATCCCGAGCGCGGACGGAATCGACATCGATTCCTGCCGCCAAGTGCGCGTGGACCGTTGCGACATCCACGTGCAGGACGACTGCATTTCGCTGAAAGCGGGGCGCGACGAGGACGGGCTGCGGGTCAACCGCCCGTGCGAAGACGTGCTGATCGAGAATTGCCGCTTCGGGTATGGCCACGGCGCGGTAGCGCTGGGGAGCGAGACTTCGGGATTCATCCGCAACGTCGAGGTGCGCAACTGTGTGGTCGAGGACGACAACTGGGCAGCCGTTCGCATCAAGAGCGCTCCCGCTCGCGGCGGCGGCGTGGAAAACGTGGTCTATCGCAACATCGAGCTGCGCGGCGTGCGGCAGGCCGTGGAGGTGAACGCTTCCTGGTCAGGCCCCAAGACCAATTCCAGCCAGGGACCGCCGGTGTTCCGCAACATCCGCTTGGTGAACGTCTCCGGCACGGCGACACAGGTTGGAACGATCCGGGGCTTGGAGGATCAACCCGTGGACGGCATCCGGTTCCAAGCCTGCCGCATCGCTGCCGACAAGGGACTTTCCATCGCCCGTGCCAAGAACATCGACACCTCCGGACTGAACGCGACGGTCAAAACCGGTGATGCGGTGGTTTGGGAAGACAAGAAGTAGGAGGGAAATCCGCCGCTACTTTGCCACGGCGACACTCGCGTCGATCCAGGCGAGGTAACGCTCGTTGCCCCCGGCCAGCGGCAGCACGACGAACTCCGGTGTGTCGTAGGGATGCGCGGCGAGGACGGCTTGCTCCAGCGCCTTCAAACGGGTCTTGAGCGTCTTCATCACGATCAGCACTTCGGCGCTCTTCTCCAGCTTGCCTTTCCACCAGTAGTGCGACTCCAGCCTGGGCACGAGGTTTGCGCAGGCGACCAGCCGCGCCTCCAGAGCCGCTTTGGCCACGGCGCGGGCGACCTTCAGGTTCGGGGCGGTGACGAGCACGAGCACATGGCGCGAAGTGGCTTTCATCCGGGGCACGGGTAAACGAACTCGGGCTGCGTCGGCAAATCCGAAGTCCGAAGGCCAAGGCCCGAAAGAAATCCGAAATCAAAGCTCGAAGGTTCGTTTCCGCTGGTCGTCGTCTGAACATCTTTTGAGTTCCCGTGTCTCTGTCCTCGTAACTATCTTGCGCCCCATGAATTCCGGCATCACGGCCATCAACGACGAAGTCCAGCGCGCCTCGGCCTTCGTCCGCCCGCTTCTCCAAGAAATGAGCCAGGTCGTCGTCGGCCAGAGCTACCTGGTCGAACGCCTCGTCATCGGCCTCCTGGCCAACGGCCACGTCCTCCTCGAAGGCGTGCCCGGCCTGGCCAAGACGCTCGCCGTCAAATCGCTGGCCCAGTGCCTGAGCGTGAAGTTCTCCCGGCTCCAGTTCACCCCCGACCTGCTGCCCGCCGACCTCATCGGCACCCAGATCTACAATCCCCAGACCGGCAGCTTCACCACCCGGCGCGGCCCCGTCTTCGCCAACATCGTCTTGGCCGACGAAATCAACCGCGCCCCCGCCAAGGTCCAGTCCGCTCTGCTGGAGGCGATGCAGGAAAAGCAGGTCACGATCGGCGAACAGAGCTTCAAGCTGGACGAGCCGTTCCTCGTGCTGGCCACGCAGAACCCCATCGAGCAGGAAGGCACCTACAACCTGCCCGAGGCGCAGGTGGACCGCTTCATGTTGAAGCTTAAGGTCACCTATCCCAGCCGCGCCGAGGAACGCCAGATCCTCGACCTGATGGCCAAGACCGGTCCCGCGCCGCAGGTGAAAGCCGTGGTGACACCCGCCGAGATCTTCGACGCCCGCCGCGTGCTCAACGAGATCTACATCGACGACAAGGTGAAGGACTACATCGTGGACGTGGTCTGCTGCACCCGCGACCCCAAGGACTACAAGATCCAGCTCGACGGCCTGATCCAGATGGGCGCCTCGCCCCGCGCCACCATCGCGCTGACGCTGGCCGCCAAGGCCCACGCCTTCCTCAAAGGCCGCGGCTACGTGACCCCGCAGGACGTGAAGAGCGTGGGCATGGACGTCCTCCGCCACCGCGTGACCGTGACCTACGAAGCCGAAGCCGAGGACAAGACCAGCGAGACGATCATCAACAAGATCTTCAGCGAACTACCGGTGCCGTGAGCGAATGGAAGCAGTTCAAGGGAACCATGGCATGAGCACGACCGCATCGGACTTGGCCGAGGAGATCTTCCGCCGAAAGCAGTCGTCCCGCAGAGAGGCGGCGCAACTGGCGATCAAAGATAAGCTCCGCATTTTGGTGGAGATGCAGAAGCGGGCCAACGAAGTGCGGCGGGCCGTCGGACGGCCGGAGATGTTCGTCTGGGAACTGAGCCAACCGTAAATCCATGATCCCCTCCACCACCAATGCTGAGCGCGGGTTTTGGTCGTTGAAAGGATGGCGACTTGGATCGGTGCTTTCGGCGTTGGTGCTGCTCGTTTCCCTTCTGGTTTTGAGCGGACGTCACCTGATGCTTCCGTCCTACGCCGGGAAAAGCGTATCTGACTGGTTCGAGCAGTCGCTCGGGATGTCCTCCAGCCAGTATGATGGCTCGGAGTGCGAAAAAGCGTTCTTGGAAATGGGCAGGGACGCATTGCCGTATCTGGGTCGCTGGATCGTGCCCGAGCTGAGCGCTTGGGACATCCGATACGGCTCCATCTATGATCGGCTGCCCGTCGGAGTGCAGAAGCTGCTCTCTCCGCCACGAACACTGGCCCGCTGTGACCGGGCGTTGATCCTCGTTGCCCAGATCGGGAATCGGCAAAGGTTTGAAGATTGGGAAGGCCGCGCCTCGCGCAAGCCTTCAGCCACCGCCTTGGTCCCCCAAATCCGAGCCATTCTGCAAAACACCAATTCGACCTCGCTTGCTTGGGCCGCCCAAGCAGTGACGTTTCTCGGGCCGATTGCGGCCGATGCAGCTCCCGAGTTGTTGTGGCATTTGGAGCGCAGTTCCGACGCCGACGCCAACCTGTTCTCGCAGGCACTGGGATCGATTGGCCCGAAAGGGGCCATTGCCGCTCCGTATTTGGTGAACATGGCGCGTGACTCGGCCCGGTCCGAGCATGTTCGACTGTTTGCCCTGCAGGCTTTGACCCGGTTTGGTCCGGAGGCTTCGGATGCGGCCCCACAATTGGCTGTGCTTCTGAACGAGTCGACCAACGAAACCCACCGGGTGGTTGCCGTGAGGGCCATCGCCAGCATGGGGAAGACACCGGATGAAGCCGTGGCTCCGCTGAAGGCCATGCTGGAATCGACGAATGCCTGGGCCGTTTCTCTCGCTTCTCTGGCATTGTGGAACCGCGATCCGGGCAGCGAACTTCTCATGGCCAACATCCGCCGCTGCCTCGCCTCGGAGCAACGCGGCTGGATGGCATCGACCTTTGCGGTGCTTGGGCCCAAAGCGGCGGCTTTCAAAGAATCCGTTCGTCTGATGGAAACGGACACCGATCCAAGCATGAAGGTATTCGCGAGACGTGCGCTCATGGCGATGGAGGAAGAGAAGCCATGATCCCCAAGGAAATCCTCAAGAAGATCCGCCAGATCGAGATCCGGTCGAACCGGCTCGTGAGCGAGTCGGTCGCGGGCGCGTATCACAGCGTCTTCAAGGGGCAGGGGATGAACTTCGACGAGGTCCGGGAATACCAGGCCGGCGACGACGTCCGCGCCATCGACTGGAACGTCACCGCCCGGACAAACACGCCGCACATCAAGAAGTTCGTCGAGGAGCGCGAGCTGACGGTCATGCTGGTGATCGACGTCAGCGCGTCGGGCCGGTTCGGTTCGGTGGACCGATCCAAGCGCGAGGTCGCGGCGGAGATTGCCGCCGTGCTGGCCTTCTCCGCCATCCGCAACAACGACAAGGTGGGCGTCATCCTCTTCAGCGACCGGGTGGAGAAGTTCATTCCGCCGAAGAAGGGCCGCCGTCACGTGTTGCGCGTGATCCGCGACGTGCTGTTCTTCGAGCCGGAACACACGGGCACGAACCTGACCGAAGCCCTGCGCTTCCTTCAACGGGTCTGCACGCGCAAGGCGATCTCGGTCGTGGTGTCCGACTTCCTCGGCCATCACCAGACGGAGATCGAGGCGCGGCCCCGGGCGTCGATGATGATGCGGGAGAGTTTGGCGTCGGCGGCCTTGCCGGCGCTGCGGCGCACGAACCGCAAGCACGACGTGGTGGCCATCCAGATCGTGGACCGCTTCGAGCTGGAGCTGCCGGCCATCGGCCTGCTGGAGCTGGAGGACGCGGAGACGGGCGAGCTGGTGGAGATCAACACCAACGATTCGCGGAAGCGGGAGAGCTTCCAGAAGAAGCAGCTGGAGTCGTTGGACCAGACGATCCGCACGCTGCGTTCGGCGCGGATCGACACGATCCAGCTCCGCAGCAACGAGGACTACGCGCCGAAGCTGGCGCAGTTCTTCGAGAC
>CBFGQE010000089.1:0-9519 GCA_965650815.1 uncultured bacterium | reverse complement strand
CGTCGAAGATCTCGTTGCAGAGGGAGAAACGCATGGGGCGCATTGTCGAACGCGCTCCCGCGAGATCAACCCCAAGGTGCCCGGCGGCTCAGGATTCTTCCGCCTTTTCCGCGGCCTCGACGGTTTCGCGGATGAGCTGCTTGAAGGCGGGGATGCCTTCGTCGAACGCGGCGGAGATCGGCAGCACGGGCACCTTGCGGATGCGGCGCTTGAACTTCTTCAGGTTCTCCTCGGCCACGGGCTCGTCCATCTTGTTGGCCACCACCAGGCGCGGGCGTTCGAGCATCTGGGGATCGTAGAGCTCCAGCTCGCTCAGGAGCTGTCGGTAGTCGTCCCACGGCTCGCGGCCGTCGGTTCCCGCCATGTCGAGCAGGATGACGATAATGCGGCAGCGTTTGATATGGCGGAGGAAAGCGTGGCCGAGGCCGACGTTGTTGTGCGCGCCTTCGATCAGTCCGGGCACGTCGCAGATCGTCAGGCGGCGGAAGTCCTCGTATTCGAGGATGCCGACCTGCGGGGTCAGCGTGGTGAACGGATAGGCGGCGATCTTGGGCCGCGCCTTGGAAACGGCGGCAAGGAGGGTGGACTTGCCGGCGTTCGGGTAGCCGACCAGTCCGACCTCGGCCAGCATCCGCAGCTCGAAGATGTAGTTGCCTTCGCCCCCCGGTTCCCCGGGTTGGGCAAAGCGCGGGGCCTGGCGGACAGAAGTGGCGAAATTACGGTTGCCGAGACCGCCCCGGCCGCCTTTGCACAGCACGAACCTCTGTCCGTGCGTGGTCAGATCGGCGACCAAGATCTTGCCCTCTTCCGCGTCGGTCCGGGCGGTCGCCTCGTCCTCCCCCTCTTCCAGATTGATCTCCATGGCGCGGTCTGAACCACTGTGGCGGATCACGGGACGATTCGCGGTGCTTGAGGGAATGACGGCCTTGGCGGGCGAGGAAGAGGCCGACTCGTCGGAGTCGTCGTCCTCTTCCGATGGAACGGGCGCGGGATCGGGCAGTTTCCAGACCATCGTGCCGCAGGGCACCTTGATGACGAGATCCTTGCCGGCCAGTCCGTCCATGCCCTTGTTCATGCCGCCTTGGCCGTCCTCGGCGATCAGGCGGGACACGTAGAACTGGTCGATGAGGTTGTTCCGGTCGTGGTCGGCCTCGAGGATGACATCGCCGCCCCGTCCGCCATTGCCGCCGGAGGGACCGCCCTTGGGCCGAAACGCTTCGCGGAGGAACGCCACGGCACCTTTGCCGCCGTGGCCGGCGCGGGCATAGATTTTGACCTGATCGACAAACATGGGCGGCTCCAGTTAGGGGACGACAACGGCAGTAGGGAACAAAAAAGGCGAGGCCGTGAGGGCCTCGCCGTGAAAAGACGATGCGGAAAACTCAGTTCTTCGCGGCTTCGAGCGGCAGGATGCTCACCCGGCGGCGTTCCTTGTCGAACTTCACATGCCCGTCGGTCAGCGCGAATAGCGTCCAATCGCGGCCCGTGCCGACATTTTCCCCGGCGTGGAACTTGGACCCGCGCTGGCGCACGATGATGCTGCCTGCGGTCACGTTCTCGCCGCCAAAAGACTTCACTCCAAGACGCTTCGGATTGCTGTCGCGCCCGTTGCGGCTACTGCCGCCACCTTTTTTATGTGCCATAACCTGTTCCTCTCCTTCGTGCTTAAGCCTGGATTTCTTTGATCTTCACGACCGTCAGCTCCTGACGGTGGCCCACCGTGCGGTGGTAGCCCTTGCGGCGCTTCATCTTGAAGGCGATCACCTTGTCGCCGCGCTTGTGTTCAACTACATCGGCAAGGACCTTGGCCGACGTGAGCGTGGGATTGCCGATGGACGCCTTGTCGCCGCCGCCGATCATCAGGACGCGGTCAAAGGCATACGGCTGGCCCGCCTCGACGGAGAGGCGTTCGATTTCCAACGTGTCTCCGGCACTGACACGGTATTGTTTGCCGCCGGTTTCCAAGACTGCATACATAAAATTGAGCCCCTTAGGATTGGGGAGCGGTGAGACCACCAAACCGGAGACGAAGTGTCAACCCTCCATTTGGGTCCGGACCGGGATTCTTCTTCCGCCCCAGGAGCCGAATTGCGGTTCGACCCCATCTTGGCCTTAATCGCCGTCCGGCAACGGCCGATTCACAGCCATGAGCGAAGTTCATTTGGATCGCGAGCGCCTTGATTTGATGCGGGAGCTGGGCGAGCCCGGCGAGCCAGATCCTGTCGTGGAACTCATCGAGGTCTTCGAGCTCCAGACCCAGCAGCTCGTGGCGGTGCTGCAGGCCAGCCGGGCCAAGGGCGATCTGGAGACGATGCGCAAGACCGCCCATTCCCTGAAGGGAAGCAGCGGAAACCTTGGTGCCATGCGACTGGCGGAGCTTTCCCGGCTGCTGGAGAACCACGCCACGGACCGTTCCAACTGCGACGAGCTCGTGAACGAGATCCTGGAGGAGGTCACGATCGTCTCGTCCCTGCTTCGGGCCGAGGTGGAGAGGATTCCGGCGAACTGACAGCGAGCGAGCCTTCAGCTCACGGCCATCAGGGAGACTTTTTCCCCCTTGAGGTTCCGGGCCAATCCCATCGCCTTGGGATCGTTCACCATCTTGCCGTCCACGAGGAAGCAGTAGTGGTGATGGCCGTTGCTCATGATGACTTGGGCCTGCCACGAGCCGTCATGGTGCTTGGTCATGGGCGTGGCCGCCGGGTCCCAGTCGTTGAAGTCGCCCAACAGGAAGACGCTGTGGGCGTCCGGGGCGATGCAGAGGAAGTTGACCGGTTTGACCTGGCTTTTGGACGAGTATTTTTTGGCACCGGTCACCTGATACGCGTTGAGGAACGACATGGCTTTTGGAACTTCATGGTCTCCCGTGAAAGGCCAGTTGCGGCGGTTCAGCGGGGAGAATTATTTCGCGGCACAACGAACCAGAGGACGTTTCGGGTCGCAAGCCGGAATTCCGGGATCGGCAGCACCTATTTGCACGACGTGATCTCCGGCCTGCGCGGAACCTCCGCGCCTAATGCAGCGGGGGATTCCCAAACCGGCCGCCTTTCCCCTAGCGTCGGACCGTGTCCGCCCCCTCCACGCCGCCGCATCCGTCCACACCGGGCCTCTTCGCCCGGTTGCTGCGGCCGTTGAGGCGGTTCGAGCACCGGGCGGGGCGGAGAATCCTCTCGGCCTCGGCCACGCTCCGGGGGCTGGGGTCGTTTGCCCTCATCACGCTGGGAGCCATCCTCACCAAGTTCGGCGCGGCCCGGGGATTGATCCGGCCGATGATCCGGCAGGAAATCTACCGCACGGGGGTGCAACTGCTGCCGATGGTGCTGTTTCTGGCCACGGCCCTGGGGCTCGTCGTCATCGGACAGGCGGTCGTGCTGCTGCGCAAGGTCGGAGCCCAGGAATTCATCGGACTGGTCATGGTCACGGCCGTTGTCCGCGAGCTCGGCCCGATCATCGCCGCGCTGCTCGTGCTCATGCGGGCGGGCGCGGCCAACGTGGTGGAACTCGGCACGTCCCGCGCGCTCGGCGAAGTGGAGGCGCTGGAAGCGCTCGGCATCGATCCCGTCCATTACCTCGTCGTGCCCCGCGTCGTCGGCATGGCCGTCTCCATCTTCGGGCTCACGGTGTATCTGATCCTCACGGCGGTCGGCAGCGGCTATCTCTTCGCCTTCCTCCAAGACATTCCGCTGCAACCCTCGGACTACCTCGGCCAGCTCGCGGGCGCGCTGCGCTGGCAGGACTTCGTGCTGCTGGGCTGCAAGACCCTCGCCTTCGGCGCGGTCATCGCCATCGTCACTTCGTTCCACGGCCTGGCCCTGCCGCTCAAGCTGGAGGAAGTCCCCGTGGCCACGACCCGCGCCGTGGCCCAGAGCGTCATCCTCTGCGCGTTGCTGGATGCGCTGTTCCTCGTCGTCCATCTCCTCGTGTGATCCCGGCCCGCCACGCCCCCGTTCCCCCTGCCCGCTTTTGACACCCATCTCCCCGGCCGATAGCGTCCCGCGCATGGAAGCTCTGCACGCGCCGTGGCGCATCGGCTACATCCTCGCGCCCAAACCGCCGCGCGACGACGCCTCCGTGTTCACCCAGATGGCCCAGGCGTCCGACGACGAGGCCAACCTCATCGTCGTGCGCGGACGCACCGGCTTCGCCTGCCTCAACCGCTACCCCTACAACGGCGGACATCTCCTCGTGCTGCCGTATCGCCAGGTGCCGGATCTCGACGACCTGACCGACGAGGAGATGCTGGAGCTGATGCAGCTCGTCCGCCGCTGCAAGGCCGCCCTGACCCAGCTGATGAAGCCCGACGGCTTCAACGTGGGCCTGAATCTCGGCAAAGTCGCCGGGGCCGGCATCGGCGAACACCTCCATTTCCACATCGTGCCCCGCTGGCTCGGCGACACGAACTTCATGCCCGTGCTCGGCAGCACCAGCGTCCTCCCCGAGGCGCTGGAGGACCTCTGCCGAAAGCTCCGCGCCCTTCTCGTCCACTGACCCTTTCCGCCGTATGCCCGAAGAAACGCTCCATTTCGAAAACGCCCGCGTCGCCCAACAGCTCTTCAACAACGACCCGAAGAACCTCCAGAACCTGGAGACCGAGCTCGGCGTCAAGGCCACCAACCGCGACGGTTGGATCAAGCTCGAAGGCTCCGCCGGCGGGCTCGACCTCGCGAAGCAGCTGTTCCAGTTGCTGGAAAGCTCGGTCAAGGCCGGCGGCACGATCCGCAACCGCGAGTTCGCCCAGGCGATGGCCGTGGTGAAGAACGACGGCGTCGAAGCGCTCAAGTCGCTCTACTCCGACCGCATCCAGACCTCCAACCGCAAGGCGTCGGTCGTCCCAAAGACCGTCGGCCAAAAACGCTACGTGGACACCATTCGCGGCCACGATGTGACCTTCGGCATCGGTCCCGCCGGCACGGGCAAGACCTACCTCGCGGTCGCGATGGCCATCGTGGCGCTGAAGGAAGAGCGGGTTTCCCGCATTATTCTCACGCGTCCGGCGGTCGAAGCCGGCGAGGCGCTCGGCTTCCTGCCCGGCGATCTCTACCAGAAGATCGATCCCTACCTGCGGCCCCTGCTCGACGCCCTCCAGGACATGATGCCGATCGAGGACATCGAGAAATACCGGGAGCGGAACGTCATCGAGATCGCGCCCCTCGCCTACATGCGCGGCCGCACCTTGAACAACGCCTTCATCATCCTGGACGAAGCCCAGAACACGACCACGGAGCAGATGTTCATGTTCCTCACGCGTCTCGGCTTCAACTCCAAGGCCGTCATCACGGGCGATCCCACCCAGATCGATCTCCCCGGCCATCGCCACTCGGGACTGGTGGAAGCCCACCGCGCCCTGTCGAAAGTGGAAGGCGTCGGCATCGTCGAGTTCGCCAAGAAGGACGTGGTCCGGCATCCGCTGGTCCAGCGCATCATCGGCGCCTACGAGCTGCACCGCGGCCGGGCAAAATCGGCGGGGGAATAGGCCCGGCTCTTAACCGCAGATGAACGCGGATGAACGCAGATACAAAGTCGGCCAGGCTTTCAGCCTGTCCCCGAAGTCTCGGAGGCATCACCGAACGGTGTGGCTTTCGGACGGGGCGAATGCATTCGGATACTCCACGTCCCACGGGTCAGGCTGGAAGCGCTGTCCTACTTGGCCTCCGGCCTTCTGGTCGCTGTTCCGACTGCATCGTTCCGGCTCAGCTCCCTTGTCTGATCTGCGTCTATCCGCGTTTTTCTGCGGTTCACTTCCCCGCTGCTGATGCCCAAACCCACCCGCACCCTGTTGCTGAAGAACCGGCAGAAGACCCGGCCGCTGGATCTGCCGACGCTGCGGCGCCAAACCCGCGGGGTGCTGGGCGAGCTCTGGCCCGAAGGCGCGCTGGAGGTGTGTTTCCATTTCGTCGATCCCGAGGAAATGGCCCGGGTGAACTGGGACTTTCTCCAGCACGAAGGCTCGACCGACGTCATCACCTTCGACCTGACGAACGACACCCCGGGCGCGGTCATGGCCGGCGAGGTGTTCATCTGCGTGGACGACGCCGTGCGCCAAGCGAAACGTTTCCGCACCACCTGGGACCAAGAAGTCCTCCGCTACGTCATCCACGCCCTGCTCCACCTCCACGGCATGGACGACCACACCGACGCCGGCTACCGGGCGATGAAGCAGGAGGAGCGAAGGTTTCTGCGGGTGGTGAAACCGTAGCAGCAGAATCTTCAACCCAACCCATGCGACCGCACCGACCTCGCGAGTTATCCACCACTTACAAGACACTGATTCTCTTGGGTGTGGACCTCCTGTGGTTCCTGCATTTCTGGCTGGTGCTGGATCGGAAAAATTCCAACGAACCGGTCATCAGCTTCTGGCTGCCGTCACCCACCTTCCTACCAGGACTTCTCACTTGGGCCGGCTTGATCCTGATCCTCTTGGAACGCTTCGCGGGAAACATCGGCCTGCTGTTGGGCCGAACCCTGTTCGTCTGCCACTTGGCCTTCTTGGGATTCTTCAACTTCCAAGGCTGGACCTCGCCCGGTTTCTCGATTTCGGCCGAAGGCATCCTGCTGTCGATCCTGCCAACTGCGGGACTTGGGCTGGTCGTGTGGGCGGTATTCCAGCCATTGAAAGCCACAACCGCCAAATTGCGAAGGTAAGCCGTCCTGTCGATCCCAGCCGGGCTTCAACTCACCACACCTAGGCCTTCGCCTCGAACGCCTCCAGCAGGTCGTTAAGCGTGCTGGTAGATTCCATGCCGGTGGGCTTGGGGTTGAGGACGCTGCGGAGATAGTCCACGGCGTCGGACACGCTGCGGACGGTCTTGGGCAGGGTGCAACCGGCGGCGTTGGGATGGCCGCCACCCTGGAACTTCTCCGCCACGGGCAAGGCTTCGCCATCGACGCTGCGGAAGCTGAGCACGATCTGGTTGTTGCTCTTCTTCAGCGCGGTCACGAGCACCTTGTAGGGCGTCGCCTTGCGGTCGAGGAGCTGGTGCACGATCAGGTTGCCGTTGCCCACGATGGTGTCCACCAGGCCGATGGTCGGGCTGAGCTCGGTGACATGGGTGGACGCCCAAGCGTAGCCGATCGGGTCTTCGACGCGGCGCTTCACACGGATGACTTCGAGGAGCGGATGCTCGAGGAGGTTTTCCAGTTCGCCCCCGACCACGTTGTAGAGGTTCCAGAAGCCGTAGATCTTCACCAGGCCGCTGTAGTCCACGGCTTCCTGGAAGTCGGGTTCGTGCTGGAGGAAGAGATCGGAAATGTTGTTGAGGCGGACCAAGCGCTCCAGCTTCTCGGAGCCGAGGCCGTGCTGGACGCAGAGTTCGTAGGCGAGCAATCCGGCGGACTTGGAGGCGTCGTGGATCAAGGTCGCGTAGTTCGGCGTGACGTTGGTCTGGTGATGGTCCACCACGAGCCAATGGGACCGGTCCAGCCGGGACTCGAAGCTCAGGTCCGTCACCCAGGCGGATTTCTCGCGGAGATCGCGCAGCTTCCAGGCCGTGTAGTGGTGCGCCTCCAGCCGGACATCGGTCTGGAAAAGGTGCTTGGCGAGCCGTTGCAACAGCAGCCCCGCAACGAAGCCATCCAGGTCGCTTTCGTGGGTGAAGATGATTTCGGGCTTCGGCAAATTCGTCATGCGACGTGCACTTTAGCGGGCCTCGCGGACCAAACCCAAGGGAAGTTTTCACTTCTAGCCCATCGGCACGTGTCCCAGATTCGCCCGATTCATGAACCTGTTTTCTCTCGAAGGTGAAGTCGCGGTGGTGATCGGTGCAACCGGCGTGCTGGGCGGCGCGTTGGCCGAAGGATTGGCCGCCGCCGGGGCCAAGGTCGCCGTGCTGGGCCGCAATCGTGATCGCGGCGAAGCTCGGGTGGCTGCGATCAATGCCGGCGGCGGCACCGCGCAGTTTTTCACGGCCGACGCCATGTCGCGTTGCAGCCTCGGCGAAGCCCATGAACAGCTGGAAGCCGCGCTCGGCGCCCCGACCATTCTCGTGAACGCCGCCGGCGGGAACGATCCCAAGGTCACCGTCGTGGGCGACAAGAAGTTCGAGCACATCGCGCTGGAGGACTGGGCGACCAATTTCGAGTTGAACCTCGTCGGCGGCGTGCTCCTGCCCTGTCAGGAATTCGGCCCCGGCATGGTGAAGCGGAAGAAGGGTTCGATCATCAACATCGCCAGCGTCTCCGCCCACCTGCCCCTCTCCCGCGTCGTCGCCTACTCCGCTTCCAAGGCCGCCGTGCTGAACCTCTCGAACTTCCTCGCCCGCGAATGGGCCAAGGACAATGTCCGGGTCAACACGCTGACCCCGGGATTCTTCCCGGCGGAGCAGAACCGCAAGCTGCTCTTCAACGAAGACGGCACGCCCACCCCCCGCGCCGCTTCCATTCTCGGCCACACGCCGATGGGCCGGATGGGCGACGCAAAGGAGCTGATCGGTGCCACGGTCTTCCTCGCCAGCCCAGCGGCCAGCAGCTTCGTCACCGGCACCGACATCCGGGTCGATGGTGGATTCCTCTCACAAACGATTTAGCCATCACTAAATGATGAAAATTAAATTCACATTTTCATCATTTAGATGATTTTTAATTCGTCATGAGAATCACCGTGGACATTGATGAATCGGTTTTGGAGGACTTGGTCAGAATGACCGGCGAATCCAAGAAGAGTCCGGCCATCGCCAAAGCGGTGACCGATTTCGTCAAACGCCAGAAAGCCAAAGAGTTTGGCCGCGAATTGCGCGAAGGCGTCTTCGACTATCCGCTCACCAACGACGAGATCGAAAAGGCCGGTTTCTAAACCGTCATGGTCCTCGTCGATTCCTCCGTCTGGATCGAGGCCAGCCGCCGCGATGGCGAACTGGCCTACAAGGTCGGGCTGGAGGCTCTTCTGGAGGAATACGAAGCCACGCTATGTAGCCCCGTTCGGCAGGAGGTCTTGGGCGGGGCTCGCCAAGGCGACCGGCTGAAGCTGATCCGCCGCTTCGAGATTCTTCCCTTTGTCCGGGCCGACGAATCCACTTGGGAGTTGGCCACGGAGTTTTCCTGGAAGCTGCGCGACGCGGGATTGGCCGTGCCTTGGAACGACATCCTGATCGCCGCCATCGCCCATCAGCAGGTCTGTCGTGTCTATGCGAAGGACAAGCACTTTGATGCCATGTCCGGGGTGGTCGGCGTGCGACTCTATCAAGCCGGTTACGGCGGCAGCTACAATCGTGGCAACGAAGCCTGAACATTCTCCGCCGAAGCCCCTCCAATTCCCCATGCGAATCCTCCCTGCCCTCCTCGTCGCGGCCACGCTCGCCCAACCGATCCTCCGTGCGGCGGACGAACCGAAGCCCAAACCCGCCGAAGAAAAGTCCGACGCCAAGAAGGACTCGAAGGAGGACGAAGCCTCCGTGACGGATGGCTCCGTCACCATTGGCGGCCAAGAGATCCATTACCGCGCCACGGCCGGAATGCTCCCGATCCTCGACAAGGACAACAAACCCACGGCCAAGGTCTTCTACATCGCCTACACCCGGACCAACA
>CBFGQE010000088.1:0-9740 GCA_965650815.1 uncultured bacterium | reverse complement strand
CCGCAGGTCGGGCAACTCGGGGCGTCCTGCATGTTCTCGAAGGTGCTGGTGAGGCTGACCTTCACGGAACCATTGCCCGGAGCGGCTTTCGCGGCGGGCTTGGCCGACACGGCGGCGAGGGCGGCTTCGGCTTCTTCGGAAAGCGGCAGGTCAGCGACCGGCCGGTTCACTTTTTTTTTGAGCTCTTCGATCAGGCCCGGCATCTGGAGTTCCTGCTGGCCGCGCACGGGCGAATTCGCCTCGCGATAGCCGGGGAGGAACTGGAACGCCAACCAGCGGAAGATGTAGTCCGTGATGGAGGTGGCGTTGCGGATCTCGGGGTTCTTGGTGAAGCCGCTGGGCTCGAAGCGCTGGTGGCTGAACTTCTTCACGAGCGCCTCCAGCGGCACGCCGTATTGCAACGACATGCTGGTGAGCGTGGCGATGGAGTCCATGAGGCCGCCGATGGTGGAGCCTTCCTTGGCCATGGTGATGAACATCTCGCCGGGCTGTCCGTTCTCGAAGAGGCCGACGGTCAGGTAGCCTTCGTGGCCGGCGATGTCGAACTTGTGGTTCAACGCGGCGCGGGTCTCGGGCAGGCGACGGCGCAGCGGTTGGCCGGTGGCCTTGCGGAGCTGGGCGATCTCGTTCTCCAACTCGGCAACGCGGCCGGTGAGGGATTCGACCTCGGCGGAGGCCACGATGGCTTTCTCGCCGCCTTCGTTGGTCTTCTTGGTGTTGAGCGGCTGGGAACGCTTGGAGCCGTCGCGGTAGATGGCGACGCATTTGAGGCCCATCTTCCAGGCATCGACGTAGGCGTTGCGGATGTCGGCGACGGTGGCGTCGTTCGGCATGTTGACCGTCTTGGAGATCGCACCGGAGATGAACGGCTGGGCGGCGCCCATCATGGCCAAGTGGGCCTTGTAGTGGATGCTCCGCTTGCCCTTGTGGGCCTTGAACGCGCAGTCGAAGACGGCCAAGTGCTCGGGCTTGAGCCCGGACTTGATGACGGAGCCGTTGTCCTCGACGTCCTCGATGGTGTCGTGCTTTTCGATGTGGGCTTCGATGGCCTTCACTTCGGCGTCGCTGTAGCCGAGGCGGCGAAGCGCTTCGGGCACGGTGCGGTTCACGATCTTCAACATCCCGCCGCCGGCGAGGAGCTTGTATTTCACCAAGGCGATGTCGGGTTCGACGCCGGTGGTGTCGCAATCCATGAGGAAGGCGATGGTGCCGGTGGGCGCGAGGACGGTGACCTGGGCGTTGCGGTAGCCGTGCCGCTGGCCCTTGGCCAAGGCGCTGTCCCAGACGCGGCGGGCTTCGTCCTTGAGGAAGGCGAAGTCGCGGCTCGGCTGGATGTTCTCCACGGCGTCGCGATGCTGCTGGATGACGCCGAGGGTCGATTCGACGTTGTCCTTCTTCAGCGGCTTGTCCACGCCGGAGCAACGGGCGTCCTTGTAGCCGGCGAAGGGTCCGGTGATCGCGGCGATCTCGGCCGATTGCTCGTAGGCGTGCCCGGTCATGATCGCGGTGATCGCGCCGGCGAGAGCGCGGCCTTCATCGGAATCGTAGGCCAGTCCATAGCTCATGCAGAGCGAGCCGAGATTGGCATAGCCGAGGCCGAGCGTGCGGAAGATGTGCGAATTCTCCGCGATCTGCTTGGTGGGATAGCTGGCGTTATCGACGAGGATTTCCTGCGCCGTGATGTAGATGCGGACGGCGGCCTTGAAGCGTTCCACGTCGAAGCTGCCGTCGGCCTTCTTGAACTTCATCAGGTTCAACGAGGCCAGATTGCACGCCGTGTTGTTGAGGAAGACGTATTCGGAGCAGGGGTTCGTCGAGTGGATCGGCTCGGTGCCCTTGCAGGTATGCCACTTCTGGATCGCGCCGTCATACTGGAGTCCGGGATCGCCACAAACCCAAGTGCCTTCGGCGATCTGGTCGAGCATCTTGGAGGCGTCCTTTTTCTCCAGCGGTTTCCCGGTGAGGCTGGCCTTGGTCCACCACTCCTTGCCGTCGAGGGCGGCCTGCATGAACTCGTCGGAAACCCGGACCGACAGGTTTTCATTCTGATACATCACGGAGCCGTAGGCCTCGCCGTTGAACGAACCGTCGTAGCCCTGTTCGATCAGCGCCCAAGCCTTCTTCTCTTCCTTCGCTTTGGCGGTGATGAATTCCTCCACGTCGCCGTGCCAATCGCGGATGGTGTTCATCTTGGCGGCGCGACGGGTCTTGCCGCCGGACTTCACCACGTTGGCGACCTGGTCATAGACCTTCAGGAAGCTCATCGGGCCGCTTGGACGTCCACCGCCGGACAATTTCTCGCGGCTGCTGCGGATCGGAGTCAGGTCGGTGCCGGTGCCGGAGCCGTATTTGAAGAGCATGGCCTCGGCGTAGGCCAATTCCATGATGCTCTCCATGTTGTCGCTGACCGACTGGATGAAGCAGGCGGAACCTTGGGGATATTCGTATTGGGTCGAGGCACGATGGGCTTCCTTCGACTTCGGATCGTAATGCCAATTGCCGCGGTCGCTGTGTTTACCGACGCCGTATTGGTGGTAGAGCCCGACATTGAACCAGACGGGGGAGTTGAACGCGCCGTATTGGTTTACGCAGAGCCACGTCAGCTCGTCGTAGAACGTTTCTCCGTCCGCCTTGGAGAAATAGCCGTCCTTGATGCCCCAATCCGCAATGGTGCGCGTGACGCGATGGATGAGCTGCTTGACCGAGTATTCGCGCTCGGATTTGGCCGGATCGCCGTAGAAATACTTGGAGCAGACGACCTTGGTGGCGAGTTGAGACCAAGATTTCGGCACTTCCACGTCCTTCTGCTGGAAAATGACCTTGCCGGAATCGTCGGTGATCTCGGCCGTGCGGCGGTCCCATTCGATCTGGTCGAAGGGCTTGATCTTGGCGTCGCTGAAGACGCGTTCGATGCGCAAGCTACGACTCTTGCTGCGCGAAGCGGCCGAGCTGGGCTTGAGGCTGCGGCGGGAGGGTTTCTTGGCGGAGGCGGGCATGAGCGGGTCGCGTGCGTCGATCACGGCGTTACCTTGTGGTTGCGGCGGTTTGGATTGGGAATGACCAAGTGGGCCCATGCCACACCGGTCAAAAAACGCGCCCACTTTAACGACATCGAAACATCAGGCCTTTTGGTTGAAAGGCCCATCCTGTTGGGCGTGCACCGGACGCTAGCACTATTAGTAGTGGCGTAAAGAAGTTTTCCGGCGGTTTGAAATCCAGCGAAGAAAACCGCCGGATTCACAGGCTTTTTGGCGCGAAAAAAGTGTGTCGTTTCGGTGACGGTGGGGAGCGAAAAGCAGGCGAATGAAAACCCGAGTTTTCAGGTCTTGCGAAGGCCGTTGTGGTTACTGTCTCCATGACAACGGGATGGATTCGAACCTGGATCGAGCACGAGGTGCGGGGCGCACAGGGAGATCCATTCGATCACTTCCAAACGATCCGTCCGAGAGCCGCCTTCGACGCGGCATCGGCCGTTTTGGTGGATGCTCAGACGGGCTTGGCCGAAGGCGAGGGATTGAATGACCTTCTCTTTGCGAACAGTTGGGCCGATCCGAAAGCGTAGAGTCATGCAGGGACTCTCGCTGGAAGGGGCGGACAGCGATGGTCCGGGCCGATGGAGCAGAGACGATCTTCAAAAAAGCAGAAAAGCCGGTCGGACAAACGGCGTCTCGACCGGCTGAAGTAGCTATTTTGGTTAAATAGTTTTGTCTCTTATTTGAGCACCGCTGTCTCTTTTGAAGACGTGAAATGGAATAGCTGAGTCCGATTTTCGGTGCAACAGCTATTTTTCGGCCGATGAAGAATTCAAGCGGTCGTCATTTGCCTGAAACTGGGACGCCACAAAAGCACCGTTTCCGGATTCAGCGAAGGGAGGCTTGGATGGCTTCGGCTGCAGCTTTGGGATCGGTGGCGGCATAGATCGGGCGGCCGATGACGAGCCAAGTGGCTCCGGCTTCGAGGGCTTGGCGCGGGGTCAGCGTGCGTTTCTGGTCATCGCCCCCGCCGCCGCCGGGGCGGATGCCTGGAGTGACGAACTGCATGTCGCCCGGCAGGATTTGGCGGAGACCGACGAGTTCCAATGGGGAACAAACCAGTCCGCGCACGCCCGAATCGGCGGCCAGCTTCGCGAGCCGTTCGACCTGTCGGCCGATGTTGTCGTCGGCACCGATGGCGGCGAGGTCGGTGCTCTCCAAGCTGGTTAGCACGGTGACGGCGAGCACCAACGGGGTGGGGCGGTTCAGCGAACGGGCGGTTTCTTCGGCGGCGGCGGCGGCGGCTTTCAGCATTGCGGGACCGCCGCTGGCGTGGACCGTGAGCATCTGCACGTCGAGGCGCACGGCGGCTTCGACGGCCTTGGCGACGGTGTTGGGGATGTCGTGGAACTTCAGGTCGAGGAAGACCGAGGCACCGGTGTCGCGCACGCGGCGGACAATGTCCGGGCCGGCGCCGACGAAGAGTTCCTTGCCGATCTTGAACGCGCCCACGGCGGGGGCGACTGCGGCGGCGAGTTTCAGGGCGGATTCGGCGGTGGGAACGTCGAGGGCGGCGATGATCGGATTGCGCATCGGGGCGATTCAGCCAGAGGTGCGGGCCCGATTCAATGCGCGCAAAAATGACGTTTGCCATGTCGCCCGAAACCCTTGAACCTCCGCAGGTATGCCCACTCCGGAAGGCCCAGTGAACTTGACGGCGGACCAGGTTAAAGCCCTGACCTCGGGCCTGTCGCACATGCGTCACCAGATCAACAACCACCTCTCGTTGATCATGGCCTCCGCCGAGCTGCTGAAGATGAAGCCGGACATGGCCGAAAAGCTGACCAAGTCCATCGTGGACCAGCCGGGCAAGATCACGCAGGAGATCGCCCATTTTTCTCACACGGTGGAGAAGACCCTGCGCGACGGCGGAGCGTCCTGATCTTCGGCAGGCTTTCCTTGGTCGGCCTTTCCCGGATGGCAGAGTGTAACCTTTGTTGACGGACTTCGTCTGGTGGCTCAGCCGGTGCATCCATCGATAGCTCCGGATTAAGCCATGAAAACCAACCGAATTCTTCCTCTGGCCGTTGGCGTTCTCGCCCTCGGACTCGTCTCCATCTCCCGTGCCGAAGAGGCGTCAACCTCCAAGGTCGATCTCAAGACCAAGCTCGAAGAGCTGCGGGGTCTTCCTCCCGAAGAACGCCGGGTGAAGCTGCGCGAATTCACGCAGAGCCTCACACCCGAGCAGCGCCGGGAACTCCAGAAACTCCGCGAAAACGCCGGCAACCGCTCCGCCGTTTCCCCCGAACAACGCGCCGCGCTCCAGAAACGCGCCGAAGCCCGTTTGGTCGCCCTCGAAAAGAAAAAGGCCGACGGCTCCATCACCGAGCAGGAAACCAAGCAACTGGAGCAGTTGAAGAAACGGCTGGAGGCCGCCAAGGCCAAGGGCGCAGCCAAGCCCGCCGCGCCCGAAAAGGACAAAGCGGCCGCCAATAAAGAAGAGAACGCCAAGCCTTGAACCGTTCCGTCGATTCCTGATCCCAGCCATCGCCCACTCGGCGATGGCTTTCTGCTTTTGGCCGAATGGCCCCGGAAACATCATCGCCGCCGATGGAACCGACCGACGCCGAACTCGTCGCCGCCGTGCGCGGGGGCGACACGGCCCGGTTCGAGGCGCTCGTGGTCCGGCACCAGGCACGGGTATTCGCGACCGCCCGGCGTTATGCCCGGCGGGAAAGCGAAGTGGAGGACATCGTCCAAGAGGTCTTTCTCAAAGCCTTCCAAAAGCTCGACGGCTTTCGCGGCGACGCGCCGTTCGAGCATTGGCTCATGAAGCTCGCCGTCCGCACCTGCTACGACTTCCTCCGCGTCCATCAACGCAACCGCGAACACGCCTTCTCCGAGCTTTCCGACGCCGAGACCGATTGGCTCGAACGCCACGCCGCCGATCCGGCTTCGACCGCTTCCGACACGGACGCCGCCCGGCTCTTGGTGAATCGCGTCCTAGAGCAATTGGCTCCGGCCCATCGCCTGATCATACAGCTCTTGGAGATCGAAGACCGGCCCGTGAAGGAAATCGCCGAGTTGACCGGTTGGTCCGCGACGTTGGTCAAGGTCCGCGCCTTTCGCGCCCGGGCCGAAATGAAGAAAGTCCTCGCCCGGCTCCAGACCGGGAAATACTTGTAACCTGCCGCCTCCGACGACCGTCCGACCCTTTGAACGCCGATGAACGACGACAGACTCCAGCAACAGTTGCTCCAAGCCGCGCGGAATGCGCCGGTGTCGGACCACGTGCCGTTGGCCTTCGAGAAGCGCGTCATGGCGCGGCTGCGGAGCAGGGGACCGGTCGATGCGTGGGCTTTCTGGAGCCGTAGCCTTTGGCGCGGGGCGTTGGCCTGTGTCGTGGTGGCGGCCGTCGTCGGGGTCTGGGGATTCCAGCGGCCCGCCGCACCGGAGAATTTCGATCTGGCGACGCAGCTGGAAAACTCGATCTACGCCTCGATGACGGCGGATCTGGAGGAACTCTGGTGAACACCTGGAAGGTCATCCTCGCCACCATGGTCATCTTCGCCGCCGGCGTTCTCACCGGTGTCGCGATTGATCGGCGAACTGCTTCCCAGCCCGAGCCGTCGCGCTCCGGGACCAACTCCGCCCGCAGCGACCTCCAAGCCGCCAACCGCGTCATCCCCAGCCTCATCGCCCAACGCGCCAATCTCATCCGCAACGTCCAGCGTCAGCTCGATCTCACGCCGGAGCAGCGCGTCCGCATCGAGCAGATCCTCCGCGACAGCCAGCTCCGCATGAAACCCATCGTGGACAAGATCTCGCCCGATCTGCGCGAGGAATTCCGCTTCACCACGCTGGCCATGCGTGAAGTGCTCACGCCGGACCAGCGCCGCCAGTTCGACGAGCTGATGAAGCCCCGGAACCGTGAACGCCTGGAGATTCTCGGCAAACGCCGCGAATCGCGGAACGAAAGCGCGACCAACGCGGCTCCGTCGGACGGGGAGTAACCCTTCGGGTTTTGGGCCTGAAGAATCGGGAGAAGGCTGGACAGATGGAATGGCCTTCTGTTCTCTCGATGAGCCGATGAGAGATTCCATTTTCCGATTTCGACGAGCAGCCGTTGCGCGCTTCTTCCTGCTTTGGGGACTCATCGTTACGGCAGTCGGTTTGGATGCGGGAGAACCGGTGACACGGTCCGACCGTTCGTTCCGGAACGAACGCGCCGAAGGCAACGCCGCATACGCGCTGGCCTTGCGGCCCGACGGACGCATTTGGGCGGGAGGCGACTTCACCCGGCTGGGCGGAGCTTCGGTGACGAATCTGGCCTTGCTGGAAGCCGATGGATCGCTGGTGCTCGGGTTTGTCTCAGCTGTTGAAACCAATTTTGTCATCAACTCCGTGATCGTGGAACCCGACGGCGGGTGCTTGGTTGCGGGATCGGGGCCGAACAACGTTCCGCAGCCGAATGGCGGAAGAGGCGAGAAGACTTTCTTCAGAGTTGGGCCGGACGGAAAGATCGATCCAGGATTTCCGGGGTGGACGAATTCAGCGGGCACGGCGGCGTTTCGTGTGGTGCGTCTGGCCGACGGCAGGACGTTACTCACGAGCGCGATTGCTTCCGGGTCAGAGATCCCCGGCGGTTCCGGAGGGCTGGTGAGACGGTTTTCCGCCGTCGGGGAGTTGGACCCAACGTTTGCGTCCGACTTGGTGCTGGCCGCAGAGTTTTTTGACTTCTCTGGAACGGGAGAAACTACTCCGGTTCCTACGAGAGTGCTTGATGTGCTTCCGTTACCCGATGGCAATTTTCTGGTCGGTGGGATTTTTTCAGGGACCACGAATCGGCTCAGTCGCGGCTTGTTGAAGCTGTCGCCCGCAGGAGAAGTCCTTCAGGACTGGTCTTCGCCACTAGTCGAGTTGTTCGGGGGCACCTGGATCTACCGGCTGCGTCGTTTGGAGGACGGCTCGATCCTCGTTGGAGGAGCCATGTCGTTGGAGAATTCGTCCAACCGTGTTCTCCTGTTGCGGCTGAAGCCGGATTTATCGGTTGACGAAAATTTTCATGTGGTTCGCTTTGAGGAGACTCCTTTCTGGGACGACTATCGAAACGTTCATTGGCCCTCGGCCTACGACGTTTCCAGTCTTCCAGATGGCCGAACCGTTCTGGGCGGGTTGTTTTTCAAGGCCGACGGTTACTGGCGACGTGGGCTGTGCGTGTTGCTGGCGGATGGGACCGTCGATCCCGGCGTAGAGACAGGATGGGGAGTCGGGATCGACAATTCTTACAATAGGCTGACCCCGATCACCGGCATCTTGCCTTGGAAACCGGGACGAGTCTTGGCGGCGGGCACTCATCGCGGCTTTGATTTCGATGAGAGGCCCCTTTTGATGGATCTGATCTTGGGGACGGATGGGCCGCTTAGCCGGGTCACACTTTACTCCTCGCCATCAGAAGCTTCTCCACAGGTCTGGGCTTTTTTCCCTCCAGGCCAAGTCGGGCATGTCCAGGAGTCCACGAATCTGGTCGATTGGCGGACCATCCACACGGCCGATGCGTCGCCGATCTATCTTACCGTGACCAATGCCACGGATCTGCCTGATCCGTTTCCGTGGTCCTCGGGGGGAATTCCTCAAGTTGCGCGACCGGGCACGAACGTCTTCTACCGGCTGATGACGGAGCCGGAGTAGGAGCGGTCAGACGGCGTCGATCACCTCGAAGTCCGTGACGAGGCACACGGGCTGGCCGTCCGCGCCGAGGCCGAAGAAGGAGGGATACAATCCGCTGCCGGTGCCGGTGCCGAAGGCGACCAGGTTTCCAGTGGCGGCTTCGCCCAAGGAGATCTCCACCGAGACTGAATCCGAGTCGGGAGCGGCTTCCACATCGGCCAAGGTGTCGCCGTATTCCTCGTTGCCGTCGGCCAGCTTGGCCGCCACCGGTAGGACCGCCGCGTCGATGAAGCAGCCGGTGCCGTTGTCCACGCCGTAGCCTACGGTTTCGAGGTCGCCGTCCTCGGGGGTGCGCGCGGTTTCCCAGCGCACGACCGCTTCGTTGCGGAAATGGATCTGCGCGGCCGCGACCCACTCGGTGTCGTCGTCCTTGGCGAGGAGCAGGGTGACGGCGTAGTCGCCCGGAGGAACAGCGGTCACGAACGCTTCTTCCTGGCCCGAGATCACCTGGGGATCGCAGGCCACGATGCGGCCGGTCGGCAGTTGGAGCGTGCCGGCGGGCACGCGGCGGAGCGTCTGGGAGGCGGAGGAAGCGAGTTCTTCGTCAACGGTTCCGGTCAGCAGGGCGAGAAGAGGGGATGACTCCGGCATGGATACGTCTTGGGTCGGTGTTCGGCTTTGTTTGTTTAGCGGTTTCGCGTGGGCGCAACCTGACGGCTCATCCAGGAACATGGAACCCTTAACTTCGGGTCTTTCCGGTGACGAAAAGGATCGCTTCGAGCCGCTGCTTCTGTCGTGGGTCTTTTGATCGGATGGAGCCGAAGAAAAGAAGCGGACCCGGAGGTCCGCCTCGATGAACAACAGGTTCGGCCTTCGGCCAACTCACGCCGAGTAGTCGAGATACACCGTCTTGAGCCGTGAATAGAACTCCACCGCGCCCGCGCCCTGTTCCTTGAAGCCGTCGGTGCTGCTCTTCTTCATTCCGCCGAACGGCGCCTGCAGCGCGAGGCCGGTGCTGATCTGGTTCACCTTCACCACGCCGCATTCGATCTTCTCGGCATAGACCATCGCCTTCTTGAAGTCGCGGGTGATGAGGCT
>CBFGQE010000087.1:0-9799 GCA_965650815.1 uncultured bacterium | reverse complement strand
GCCCCGCGCCGGTGCTGAAGCCGGTGGCGTAGGTGCTGACCACGCCCGCCGTCGTCACCTTCTTCACGTCGCTGCCGGCGGTGGCGTAGAGATCCCCCGCCGCGCTGATGGCGATGCCGTTGATGTTGTTGATCCCGGTGGCGAGCGTGGTGACCGTGCCGTCGGCCGTGACCTTGCGGATCGAATTGTTGCCCCCGTCCGCCACGTAGAGATGCCCGTTGGTGTCGAAGACCAAGGACTTGGGTTGCCCCACCCCGGAGGCGAACGTGCTCCGCGCGGGCCCGAAATCCAGCCGGAACTCCCCCGCCCCGGCGCCGACATCGACCGTCACCTCATAGACCGTCGGCCCGCCGCTCAGGCCCGAGACCGTGGCCGAGACCGTAGCGCTGTTCAGCTTGGTGACGACGAAGTTCGTAGCCACCAGCCCGGTGACTGGTTCGGAGAAGGTCACTTCAAACACCACCTGGTTCGTCCGAATCGTCTGGCCCGTGGGTGACTGCCGCACAATGGACACGACCGCCGGGGCCAGCGCGTCCACCAGAACCCCCGCCGTCGAGCCCACGCTGTTCAAGGTCAGGACGGCGTCGTTGCCGGCGGCGTCGCGCAGCGTGCCGCTGTTGGACGACAATGCGTCGACGACAATCCCATCGTTGTCGTTTTCACCGGATTGGACCGTGTAGCGGAACGTCAGCGCCGCAGAGCCGCTGCCCGCGATGTAGGACGCGTATCGGTTCGTCGCGCCGACGATGAGCGCGAGGCTGGGGATTCCGCCTCCGGTATCTACCGTGACCGCTTCGTTGAAGGAGACGGTGAAGTCGAGGTTTTGGCCGCCGAGGTAGGTGGCGTCGGACGGCACACCGACGCTTGAAACAATAGGCCCGGCCGTGTCGGTCGTGGCGGTGGCAGTAGCAGAGGAGGAGGGATCACCCCCACTGTTGAGGGCGAAGATGGCGTAGTAGTAGGTGCCGTCAGCGAGGCCGGCGTCGTCGTGGCTCGTGCCCGTCAGGCCGGAGGCCACAGCGGTCCCATCGGTGATCGATGTCGGATAGCCGCTCGTCGAACGCCGGATCGTGCATGACGCGAAGCTGACCTCCGTCGGATTGGTCCATACCAGGGAAATCGTGCTGCCGCTCGCCGTCGCGCTGAAACCCGTCGGCGCAGACGGGACTGGATTCACCGCCCATTGGGCGTAGAGCGTGGTGTTGGAGGCGATGGTGAAGGTGCCGCCCTCGGAATGAGAGGTGCCGCTGCCATCGGCGGCGGTGTTCCAGCCGAAGAAGACGGAGCCGGTTTTCACGAGACCGCCGGTGTTGCCGAGCACGGTGACGGTGGAACCGGCATTGTAGGGACTGCTCGGATCGGTCGGGGTGGTTCCACCGGTGGAGCCGTTGCCGTCGTAGGCCAGCGTGTATATGATCGGCGCCCCAATGCGGCGGATGCGCTTGTTGCTCGTGTCAG
Organism: uncultured bacterium; assembly: GCA_965650815.1. Taxonomy (GTDB): domain Bacteria; phylum Verrucomicrobiota; class Verrucomicrobiia; order Limisphaerales; family CANJSG01; genus CANJSG01. The sequence continues at coordinate 8,341 of CBFGQE010000087.1, read as the reverse complement.
CAACATAGACCTCGCCCGAGCTGCCGACAGCCACGCCTTGCGGGCTGCTCAGTTGCGCACTGGCGGGATCGCCGCCGTCGCCGCTGAAGCCGGAGGTCGTTCCTGCGAAGGTGGTGATGATACCGTTGGTATCGACCTTGCGGACCCGGTGGTTGCTGGTGTCCGCGACATAGACATTCCCCGAAGCATCGACGGCGAGAGACCGAGGCGCGTTGAGCTGCGCGCCCGCGGCCGCGCCATTGTCACCGCTGTTGCCGGCGCTGGTGCCGGCGTAGGTCGTGATCGTGCCGTCGGTCGCCACCTTTCGGATCCGGCTGTTGTTGTAGTCCACGAAATAGATGTTGCCCGAGCTGTCGGAGCCGACCTGCATCGGCGTGTAGATCTGCGCGTTCGTGGCAGAGCCACCATCACCGCTCAGGCCGCTTGATCCGGTTCCGGCGAACGTCGTGATCGTTCCGTTGGTGTCTACTTTGCGGATCCGGTTGTTGCCGGTATCGCCGATATAAACGTTACCGGAACCATCGACGCCGACGCCGAAGACGCCGAAGAGCTGTGCGTTGGTGGCCGCTCCGCCATCGCCACCGTAAGAGCCGGCGCCCGTGCCGGCGAACGTCGTGATCGTGCCGCTGCTGTCCACCTTGCGGATCCGGTTGTTGTTCCCGTCAGCAATGTAGAGGTTGTCCGAGGCGTCGATGGCTATGCCGAGCGGCGTGTTCAATTGCGCGCCGGCGGCAGGTCCGCCGTCGCCGCTGAATCCGGCAGTGCCGGTTCCGGCATAGGTGGAAATGTTGCCGCTGGTGTCGATCTTGCGGATGCGGTGCTGGCCCGAATCCGACTGGTAGATGTTGCCGGCGCTGTCCACGGCGACGCCCTGCGGCGTGGAAAACTGCGCGCTGGTGGCCGCCCCGCCGTCGCCGCCGTAGCTGGTGCTGCCCGTTCCGGCCACGGTTGAAATGTTGCTGTCGGCTCCGATCATGCGGACGCGTGCATTGCCGGTATCGCCGACATACACGTTGCCCGAGCTGTCCACCGCAATGCCAGCAGGGCTGCTCACCTGGGCGCTGGTCGCAGCCGCTCCGTCGCCGCTGAAACCGGCGGTGCCGGTGCCGGAGAGCGTGGTGATGATGTTGGTCGGACCGAGGGTGACCTTGCGGATGCGGTGGTTGGTCGTGTCGGCGAAGTAGAGATTGCCCGAGCTGTCGAGAGTGACGGCCTGCGGTGCGCGGATTGCCGCACTGGTGGCCGCGCCTCCGTCACCGCTGAAGCTGGCGGTGCCGGTGCCGGCAAAGGTCGTGATCGTGCCGTTGGTGCTGACCATGCGGATACGGTTGTTGCTGGTATCCGCGATGTAGAGATTCCCCGAACTGTCCACAACGACCCCACGGGGAGAATTGATGCGCGTGCTGGTGGCCGCGACGTTGTCGGCGAGATATCCGCCGGTGCCGTTGCCGGCGACGGTCGTGATGATGTTGGTCGGACCGAGGGTGACCTTGCGGACCCGGTTGTTGCTGGTGTCGGCAATGTAAACATTGCCGGAGCTGTCCACGGCGACGCCCTGCGGAGAATTCACCCGCGCGGCCGTGGCATCGGCGTTGTCGCCGCCGAAAGTGCCGGTGCCGTTGCCGACAAAGGTCGTGATCGTGCCGTTGGTGTCGATCCTGCGGATGCGGTGGTTGCTCGTATCCGCGATGTAAAGATTGCCCGAAGCGTCCAGGGCGACGCCCCTGGGACTGTTGAGCTGGGCGCTGGTGGCGGCACCACCATCGCCGGAGAATCCCGAACGACCAGTGCCGGCGATGACGGTGGAGATGCCGTTCGTGGGATTGATTTTGCGGATCGCGTGGTTGCTGGCGTCGGCAACGTAGATGTTGCCGGAGGAATCGACCACGAGGCCATTGGCACCTTGGCCGATGTTGGTAGCCGTTCCCGTGGGGATCGGATTGCCCGCGAAGGTCGTGATGACGGTGTCTGCCCGTGTTGCCGGAACAGCAGCAAGCATCAGGAAGCAGGCGAACAGACCGATCAAGATGGATATTGGCTGAATCCGCAGCGCGCATGGCACAGCCGACTGGTTTGCCAGGTCGCTTCCTTGGATCGGCGAAAGACTTGAGTTCAAGATGGGTGGGCATCGGCGGCTCGATCCCAAACTTGAGAAATTTCCCCTCTCAAACTTGCGAACGGGATTCCGGCCTGCGGGGCAGGAACCCGGTGCAGATCATCGAACCCGGAGGCGCATGTTGGCCGCCACAACCCGCCTTCGGGACGTGGGTCCCCCGCCTCCTCTCCGCAGCCACCTGGGCAAGTTTGACCCGTTAATTCCTTGGAACTCGGCCGAAACTTTTCCTAGCGTCGCGCGTTTCCTAAGCGAAACCGACCCGGCCACATGGCACTGCTTTCAATCAAGAACATCCTGGAGCAACAGGGGATAGCCACGGCGAACCAGTTCGCCGAGTGGGTGCGGGCCTGGCGCGCCGCCGCCGAGAACGGCGGCTCCGAAACCCTCCTCGCCTTCATCGCCCGCGAGCGCGGCGTGGCCGAGGACCAGCTCCTCAAGACCCTTGGTCAGGCCCTCGGCTGGCCCGTGCTCGACCTCGGCAAGCTCGACATCCCCGCCGAGGCCCGCGCCAAGATCTCCACCAAGGTCGCCTTCCAATACAACGCCATGCCGGCGGTGCTGGAAGACGGTGTCCTGACCGTCGCGGTCAGCAATCCGTTCGATTCCGGGATGCTCGGAGCCGTCCAGTTCGACGCCCGTGGGCCGGTCCAGTTCGCCCTCGCCACCAGCGCCGACATCGAGAAGACGCTGAAGAAATACTACGGCGTCGGCGCCGAGACCCTCGACGAGATCTCCAAGGACGATCCGATGGAGCTGGTCGTCGGCGACAACAAGGAGATCACCGAGGACGACCAGGAGGCGTCGATCATCAAGTTCGTCAACCAGATCATCTGGGAGGCCTACAAGACTCGCGCCACCGACATCCATTTCGAGCCCCAGGAAGACGAGCTCCGCATCCGCTACCGCATCGACGGCATCCTGAACCAGACGCCGATGCCCCCGCAGCTCAAGCGCTACCAGGCCGCGCTCATCTCCCGCATCAAGGTGATGTCGGGCATGAACATCGCCGAGAAGCGCCTGCCGCAGGACGGCCGCATCAATGTCCGCATCAAGGGCGAGGAGATCGACATCCGCGTCTCCACCGTGCCGACGGTCTATGGCGAGTCGGTTTCGCTGCGTCTGCTGATGCGCGGCAAGATCCTCTTCAGCCTGGAGAAGCTCGGGTTCAATCCCGAAGAGGACAAGCTGATCCGCGAGCTGATCCTCAAGCCCCACGGCATCTTCCTCGTGACCGGCCCGACCGGTTCCGGCAAATCGACCTCGCTCTACGCCTTCCTCAGCACGATCAACTCGGTGACGAAGCGAATCATCACGATCGAGGAACCGGTCGAATACGAGCTGAAGGGCATCAACCAGATCGCCGTCCGCTCCGACATCGGCCTGACCTTCGCCATGGGCTTGCGCCACATCCTGCGCCAGGACCCGAACGTGGTGATGGTCGGCGAAATCCGCGATTCCGAGACCGCCGAGATCGCCATCCGCGCCTCGCTCACCGGTCACTTGGTCTTCTCCACGTTGCACACGAACGACGCGCCCAGCGCGTTCACCCGTTTGGTGGACATGGGCATCGAGCCGTTCCTCGTGGCGTCGTCGGTCGAGGCCATCATGGCCCAGCGTCTCGTCCGCACCATTTGCCCGCACTGCAAGACCCCGCACACGGTGGACCCGGGTTACCTGCGCAAGATCGGGTTCCCCGCCCAGGACATCGCATCCACGACGTTCTACAAGGGCACCGGCTGCGAAGAGTGCCGCATGCTCGGCTACCAGGGCCGACAGGGCATCCATGAACTGCTCGTCGTCACCGAGGCGCTCCGGCCGCTGGTCATGCAGCGCGCGCCCGCCTCGAACATCGCGATGAAGGCGATGGAGGGCGGCATGAGGAACCTGCGCCAGGACGGCTGGCACAAGGTCAAGAAGGGCATCACCACCGTGGAGGAAGTCCTCCGCGTCACCCAGTCCGAGGAACACATGAAATCGCTCGTGGACGACAGCCGCACTGAAGTATGGGTGAAAAGCTGAAGTCCCCCCCCGCCGCCCGTTGGCCCGTGGCCAACGTGCTCGATGTCCGCCCCGACCATCCGCGCCGCCTGCTGCATTTCGCCGTCGAGAAGCAGAAACCGCAGCTGCGCTCCGAACAGCCGGTCGCGGAAGACGGCACCCTCGACCAGGAGCTCGTCGGCAAGGACTGGCGGGCCGCCGTCCAGAAGCGGCTGAACATCGCCTGGCTCCCGGCCGACCGCCTCTACCTCCGCGCCCTTCAGCTCCCCCTCTGCGACGAGGCCGATCTGGCCCCAATGCTCGAGCTCCAGTTGGAGAAGCTCTCCCCCCTGCCCGTCAGCCAGGTCGTCTGGACCCATGCGCGCCTGCCCGGCGGCTCGGAAGGCCAGCAGACCATTCTCCTCGCCATCCAGCCCCGCAGCGGCATCGAGGAGTTCCTCGGCCGCCTCGAAACCCGGGGCTTCAACGCCGACCGGCTCGATTTCCCCGTCATCGACCAGTTGCTGGCGCTCCAGCCCACCGGCGACAGCGCCTGGCTCCTGCCGTTGAACGCCCAGACTGTGCTCGCCGCCTGGTGGGCCAACGGCGCCTGGCAGAACGTCTCCCTCCTCGGCACGGCCACCCCCGCCGACCGCGCCAAGGCCCTGCGCAACCAGATCGCGCAGATCCAATGGGCCGGTGAACTGGAAGGCTGGCTCCTCTCGGAGCCAGTCTGGCACATCGTCGGCGGACCGGAGACCATCCATGATTGGGAACCGGCGGTCGCCGAAGCGCTCGGCCGATCTCCGGAGCCGCACCCCGCCCTCGGTGCCGTCGAACTCGCCACCCGGACCGTCGAGCGCGCCGTCCGCTCCGGCAATGCCGCCCCGCTCGTCCCGTCGGAACGCGCCCTGTCCTACCAGCAGCAGCTCAACAACCGCCTCTGGATCGGTGCGCTCGGCGCGGTGCTCGGTGCGTATGTCGTCGGCGTCGTGATCTACATCGCCGCGCTGCAGGTGGTGAAATACCAACGCCAACGAATCGAGGCCGCCGTCAAAGAGATTGCCGGCAGCTACACGAACGCCTTCCAAATGCGGAAGCGGGTCGAAGTGCTGGAACAACAGGCCAACTTGAAGTTCGCCGCGCTCGACGCCTGGAAGACCGCGGCGGTCGATCTGCCGCCGGAACTGCAGCTTTCGTGGCTGGTAATCTCCCGGGGCAAAAAGATGACCCTATCCGGCACCGCCTCGTCCGATGCATCCACACAGGTCATTGATTACAACGAGCGCTTGGCCAAGACCACGATCAACGGCCAGAAGGTTTCCGTGTCCCCGCCCGACATGCGCCAGTCCGGCGCGGGCGGTGCGGGCATGTTGAACTGGAACTTCGAGGTCACCATCGGGGAGGACACGCCATGATCCGCTACCTCGAAAAACTGAACCTCAAGCCGCACGAGATCCGCATCGTCGTCGCCATTGCGATGGTCGTCTTCGTCCTGCTCAACTTTTGGTTCGTATTCCCGCTCTTTCCCGAATGGGCCAAGACGCAGAGAGCCATCAAATTCGCCACCCAGGATTGGATCACCTATCAAGAGGAAATCGGCCGCGTGAAGGGACCGGCTGGATATGAGCAGCGTCTCCGCGAATTGGAAGATACCGGGGCTTCAATCCTGCCCGAGGAATACGCCGTCCAGCTCATCCGCACGGTCCAATCGACCCTTGCCGCCAACGGAATCACACCCCGCAGCGTCCAGGCCTCCGGGCGTGCAGCCACGACCGCTTCACCCACGGATGTCTTCGAAGAACAGTCGGTCAGCGTAACCTTCGACAGCGCGGAGGAAAAAGCGCTGGTGAACTTTCTCCACGAGATCAGCACCGGGAAGTCCCTCATCCGCGTGCGTGACATGAACCTCAAGCCCGACGCCACCAAGACCAAGCTTTCCGGCACCCTCACGCTCACCGCGAGCTTCCAGAAGAACAGCCTCACCAAGAAGCCGGCGACCACCGCCGCCAACAAATGATTTCCGTGAAAACCCCCGCCGCCCTCCTTCTCGGATCGCTCCTCGCCCTCGACGCCGGAGCGCAGAATCCCCCGACGATTCCGCCCCCTCCCGCCGCGACGCCGGGGACGAACACCCCCACCCGGACCGTCCCCACCCGGCGGCAATTCCCCGAGCGCGGAACCGCTCCGGCCACGCCGCAGGCCCAGACGCCCGCTCCGCCGCCGAGCACGGCTGTGCCGACGCTTCCCTCCCTGCCCGTCCCGCCAACGACCACGCCCGCGCCCACCGTCGTTCCGGCGAACGAGGCCAACGTCGTGGCTCCGCCCTCCAATCCCACCGCCACGCCGCCTGTGGCCGGTGCGGTCCTGCCCGCGCAGCCCGGCGAAGCGGCGGCCTCCGGCGATTCCGAGGTGCCGTCCATCCGCTTCAGCTCCGAAGGCCTCCCCTTGGCCCAGGTGCTGGACAAGTATTTCGAGCTCGTCGGCAAGGTTCCCATCCTCGGCGGACCCAATTCCCCGCTGACGCTGAACTCCGAGACCAAGATCCCGTTGAAGGCGCCCCGGCCGATGACGACCAAGGAAGCCATCGTCTTCCTGGAAACCTCCCTCGGCATGAACGGCATCACCCTCGTGCCGGTCGGCGACAAGTTCGTGAAGGTCGTGCCCGACAGCGGCGTGGCCGGCGCGGGCGGCGAGTTCTCCAAGCTCAAGGCCGACGAACTCCCCTCCTCCGGTGCCGTCATCCAGCAGATCGTCCAGCTCAAGTATGCGAGCATGGAAGAGGTGCTCTCCGCCATCAGCTCCTTCGCCAAGACCCCGGCCAGCATCATCCAGATCCCCAGCACCCAGACGCTGGTGCTGCGCGACTACACGGAAAACGTGAAGCGCATGTTGGAGGTGATCGAGCGGATCGACACCATCAACGAGATGGAGGTGAAGCCCGAGATCATCCCCATCAAATACGCGCTCGCCGCCGACATCGCCAACGTGCTCGGCACCCTCAGCCCCAGCGGCTCCGGCACCACCGTTGGCCAGTCCCAGCGCACCTCGGGCCTGGGCGGCGCGCGCTCCGGCAGCTTCGGCGGCACGGCCAACCGCGCGGGCGGAGCCTCCACCTTCGGCGGCGGCCGCACCACCTCCACCTTCGGCGGCAACCAGGTCAACGCCTTCCAGAACACGGCCACCCGGGGTGGGGTGAACAGGGTGAACACCTTCCAGGGTGGTGGAGGCTTGGCCGGAGCCGGCAACTTCCAGAACAACCTGGCGAACATCATCCAGCGCGCCGCCGGCGCAGGCGATTTCGAGATCCTCGGCAACGTGAAGATCATCGCCGACGAACGGACCAACTCCCTGCTCGTCTTCGCCAGCGACGCCGACATGGTCATGGTCAAGGCCATCATCGAGAAGATCGACGTCGTGCTCGCCCAGGTGCTGATCGAGTCAATCATCATGGAAGTGAGCGTGAACGACTCGCTCAACTACGGGGTCAGCATGTATCAGCCGCCCCGGACCGACGGTCAGTTCACCGGTGGCGGTGGCGCGAACAACGGCGGCTTTTTCGGGGCTCTGACCAACATTACCAGCCCGCCCAACGGCTTCGGCTATGTCGGCTCCTGGGGCAACGACTTCGAGATGGCCGTCCAGGCCGTGGCCGGTGACGGCGAGATCAACGTTCTCTCTCGTCCCCGGGTCCAGACCTCCCACGCCGTGGCGGCCTCGCTCCAGATCGGCGAACAGGTGCCCTTCGTCACCGGCACCACCACGGACATCAACGGCGGTGCCCGGTCGCAATATCAGCAGACCTTCATCGGCATCAACATGGAGATCCTGCCCTTGATCAACCCGGACGGCCTGGTCGTCATGGACATCACCCAGGACATCCAGCAACGCGGCGACGATGTGCAGATCGACGGCAACCCGGTGCCCACCACCACCCAGCGCGCCGCCACCGCCAAGGTCGCCGTGCGGGACCGCGAAATTGTCGCTCTCGGCGGCTTCATCCGAAACGACAAAGCCAGCTCAAAGTCCGGCGTGCCGTTCCTGAAAGACATTCCCGGCCTCGGTGTGCTGTTCCGCAGCTCCAACAGCAGCAATCGCCGCACGGAGATGATGGTCCTGATCAAACCCACCGTGCTGAAGACCCCCGAAGCCGCCTCCCTCGCCGCGATGGACATGAAGGACGAGATGCCCTCGCTGAAAGCCTCCGAAGACAAGGCCCGCGCCGAGGAACGCAAAGCCGCCCGCAAG
>CBFGQE010000086.1:0-9824 GCA_965650815.1 uncultured bacterium | reverse complement strand
AATCCAGCCGCCGCGTGGCCGTGCCCTCGGTGAACTCGACCGAAAGGTGCAGGCCGCCGAGCAAGGCCGGTTCAGCGGGTGATGCCGGGCACCGTTCCATCCGGCGGAAGAGCGTGATCGCGGTTCGGAACACGCGTGGTTCCAGATCCGCTTCGGCGTGCTGTTCCGGGAGAAACGCCTGTTGCGGGGTCCAGATGGCCGGCCCTTGGTTGACGGTGGCCTGGAGGGTGGCGGCCAATCCGGTCGAAACGAGCAGCAGACGCATCTCCGGATGGAAGGCGGAGGAGAGGCGCACCAGCAGTTCCTTTGGAGCGCGACGTGCAACGGAACCCGCCGAAACGGAAAACGCGTCCGGAAAAGGCATGGAGGCGTCTTCGCGGTTCATGGCGGGTTCCGTTGGGCCGGGTGGGCTTAACCGATGAACAGCGGCAGCATGTGCCGCTCGTAGATGTTCTCGGTCACGTTCTTCGCGACCACGGCTTCGTTGGCCTTGAGCAGGTCGAGGTAGCGCGCGCCTTGCTTGGCCGCGAGCTTGAAGGAGACGTGGATGAGCTGGCGGACGCTGGGGTTGAATTCCGGATGGCCCGGGATGTGGCGGAGGGCGTTGGCCAGTTGCGCGCCGGTCCAGCCGTTGACCGTCGCGGCGGAAGGCAGCTTGGCGCGGTCGATGTCGATCACGGTGGCGTAAGGGCCGCAGAGCTCGTCGATGTGCTCCAACGCGTAGCCGTAGATCTCCTTGGCCAGCTTGAGGCCGTCGCCGCCGGCTTCGGACAGGCCGATCATCTCCTCCAGCCAGGTCGTGCCGGCGGTCTTCAGGTGAAGGCCCGCGCCGGTGCGCTGGAGCGCGCGGCGGATGATGGGATAGAGGCTGAACTTGTCGCTGCCGCTGTGGACGCTGAGCTTGAGATTCTTCGGCAGGCCGTAGCGGGCGACCGCGTGGGCGATGACGGCGAGGTCGTCGTTGAACTCGCGTTCGAACTGCGCGAGATCGCCGACGTAGTCCACGCCCTTGTTGAAACGGCCGGTGAACTTGGGCGCGATGGTCTGGAGGCGGACGCCTTCGTCCGCCAGCAACGCGAGGATGACCAGCAGCTCCGGCGGCGTCTGCGGCGCGTCGGTTTCGTCCATCGAAACCTCGGCGATGAACTTGTGTTCGCCGCCTTTGGCCGCCGCGATGTGGCGGTAGATCTTGCCCGCGTCCTGCACGGCCAGGAGGTATTTGCCGGCGATGCGGTTCAGCTCCGATTCGCAGAGGGAGAAGGGGCTGTCGATCCCGGCGATGCGGATCTCGCCGACGAGCTCGGGATGCTTCGCGACAAACGCGGCGAGGGCTTCGGGCGCGGCCGGCTTGGCGATGCTATCGGCGACGTCGATGGTGAAGAAGTCCGAGCAGGCCATGAACTTGTCCACCGTCTCCAGCCGGATGTGGTCGGCATCGACATGCCAGCCCTGGGTCCAGCCGGCGGATTGGATCGCGGCCTGGGCGGCGTCGAAGACGGACTGGGGATGCGAACCGATGAACGTGTGTTCGCGGTTGGACTTGTTCCAAACGGGGGCGACGACGACGCCTTTTTCGGCGAGCAACTGGAAGGCGCGAAGCTGGGCCTTGGCCTGGTGGGCGAAGCGGTCGCCGACACCGAAGGAAAAACGTTCAAGGGTATGCATGGAGCGGTAAGGCTAGCGTGAAGGCGGCCCTTGCCGATTGGCAAGGCGGCCGGGGTGCAGTTTTTTCCGGGAACCAGTGCAGAGAATGGGACTGGCGCGCCGCGCGGAGTTGGCTTCCGGAACGGTGGACAAAACCCGCCCCAGACCCCTCCCGGGAAGGGTCTGGGGCGGGCTCCATGCTGCGTTTCGGTCCGCCGGAGTTCGCGCCAACTTTTCAGGAGCTTTTCCCGGTGGGGGCCGTCTAATCCGGACATGAAGATCCGCACGCTGTTTGTCCTGTCCGTCGCGGGCTGGCTGGCCGGAAACGCCCAGGCCCGCGTCAAGCTCGTCGCCCTGCCGGAACGCGCCCGCACCGTGGTGTCGCTGGCCCATCCGGACCACACGCTCGTGGAGGAGGAGCGCACCATCGCCCTGCAAGAGGGAGTCAACTCCATCGACTTCTCCTGGAGCGGCGTGAACGTGGACGCCGACTCCATCCAGGTCCGCGTGCTGGGCAACACCAACGTTGTCCTGCTCAACACCAGCTTTCCTCCGGGCGAATCCTCGCTCGTCTGGGAGTTCAACAGCCCCGTGGCCAAGGAGGAGCGGCTGCGCATCTCCTACCTGCTGGCCGGGGTGGAGCGCGACGTCGTTTACAAGGCCGTGGCCGAGCCGGGCGAAACCGCGCTGGCGCTGCGCACCTATCTGCGGCTGCGCAACGATTCCGGCGAGGATCTGGCCGACGCGGAGCTGGGGTTGGGCTTTGGCGAACCGTTGAAGAAAACCATCGCCCACGGCGAAGTGCTGGAGATGCAGATGGGCCGGACCGAGGCCGTGCCCGTGCGCAAGGTGCTCACCTGGGATTCGCGGCAGCAGCCGTGGGACCCGGAATACGAGCGCAACACCGTCGGGCTGCCGCTGCTCTACGTGATGACCAACTCCACCAGCGGCAAGCTGGGCCAGTTCACCATGCCCCGGGGCAAGGCCCGCATCTTCATCAAGACCCGGGACCAGGCGGCCGAAGCCGGCGGGCAGGCGACGGACGGCGTGGCTTTCACCGGCGAGGATTGGCTGGAGCTGACGCCCGTGGACCGCGAGCTGAAGCTCTCCATCGGCCAGAGCCGCGACGTGAAGGTCACGCAGCGCCAGGTGCGGAACGACCGGACCAACATCCGCCGCAACACGCAGAACCAGGACGTGGTCTGGGACACGGAGGAGGAGTTCCGCATCGAGCTGGAGAACTTCAAGAAGTCGCCGGTCGATCTCGTCGTGACCCAGCACGTGCCGGGCTACTGGAAGATGGCCACGAACAGCCACGCCTTCGTGAAGAAGGACGCCTTCACCTTCGAGTTCCCGCTGACGCTGGCGAAGGAGACCACGGGCACGAACAAGACGGTGGTCACCTTCAAGCTGAACCGCCTGAACGTGCAGGGCAACGAGCCGCAGAACTACTGATCCGGAGACGAAACCACCGTGAACCTGCTGAATTCCATGAAAGCCTTTGTTGAAGATTTCGCCCGGACCGAACTGCGGAACCCACCCCTGACCCCTCCGAGGAGGGGAACGGAGTTCAACCGTCCGACGACCCTGTGCGCAGCGCCGAAGCTCGTTCTCCGTCGCGCGTCGATTCCCCTCCTGGGAGGGGTCAGGGGTGGGTTGGCCAATTTGCTCCTATTGGTCGCCCTTCTCTTCGCTTCATCTTCCCAGGCGCGCCTGAACGTCGTCTCGCTGCCCGGCCGCGATTCCGTCCAGCTCACGATCTACAATTCCGTGGACCTCACGCTGGTGAAGGAGACGCGGCACCTGACCTTCCGCCGGGGCATCAACCGGCTGGAGTTCAGCTGGGCCAACACGCTGATCGATCCCACGTCGGTCGAGTTCCGCGCGTTGACCCACGCCGACCAGGTGGACGTGCTGGACGTGAGCTTTCCGCCCCGCGTGACCAACACGCTGGAGTGGCGCATCCAGTCGGAGTTCGCCGGAGAAGTCGTGGTGGAGATCCGCTACTTCACCAGCGGCATCCGTTGGGACGCGGACTACGTGGTCGAAGCGGCGCAGGACGAGAAGACCGCCGTGCTCAAGGGCAGCGTCCGCGTGACGAACAATTCCGGTGAGGACTATGAAAACGCCCAGGTGCGGCTCGTCGTCGGCACGATCAAGCTGGTGGAGGAGATCGCGATGCTGGCGCAGCAGGGACGTCCGGGCGGCGGTGTTCAGCCGCGTCCCGTTCCGGCCGCTGCTGCCATGCCGGTGGAACTGGCGACCCGGATGCGGCGTGGCTTGGCCGACGGCGTCGCGCTGGCCGAGATGCGCCAGAAGGACGTCGTGAAGGAGGAGCTTTCCGAATACTTCCTCTACACCGTCGAGGGCCGTGACACGATTCCCACCGGCTGGAGCAAGCGGTTGCCCTCCTTCCAGGCCGTCGGCGTGCCGTTGGTCAGCCTCTTCAAGTTCGAGGCCGAGCGGTTCGGCGATCAGGTCATCCGCCACTACACCTTCAAGAACGACAAGGCCAGCAAGCTGGGCAACGAGCCGCTGCCCGACGGCGCGGTGAAGGCCTTCCGCCTGCGCAACACGGAAGGGCTCTACGAGTTCGCCGGGGCCACCCGGACGAAATACATCCCCATCGGCGGCGAGGTGGAGCTGGAACTGGGCAACGATCCCGAAGTGCGCGTGAAGCCCGTGCTGATGAACTGGGAGAAGACCGACCTGCGCTTCGACGACAAGGGCCGCGTCATCGGCTGGACGGTGAAGGAGACCTGGGAGATCGACCTCCAGAACTCCCGGCCCATCGACGTGATGGTCGATGTCCGCCGCAGCTTCCAGGGCGACTGGTCGCTGACGACCGACGCCGTGAAGGAGAACGTGGACGCCAACAAGGTGAAGTTCCTGGTGCCGCTCAAGGCCCGCGAACAACGCAAGCTGACCTACGAGGTCTCCATCCGCCACGGCGCGAACGCGACGCGGTAAAACCGAAGGAAAGATTCTTCAGCCGACAGGGACGGTTCCTCGAACCGTCCCTGTTTGTTTTTGACGGCTCACTCCGCGACACGAACGCGGAGGATGGCTTCGCCGGTGGTGGCCGGGGCACGGACTTCGTTGGTGGCCGGGCCGGGCTTGGCGGGGAAGTTGGTCAGGGTTTCCCACGCACCGGAGGCAATGGTCGAACGGCGTTGCACCTCGTAGGCGACGCCCGGAGCGGCGGGCCAGAGGAGGCGCAGTTCGGGGCCCGTTGGACCGACGTTCAGGCGCAGCACGCTGGCGGCATCGCGGGGATCGGTCCCGGCGGCGAACTCCTCGGCGTTGGTCGCGCCGTCGAGATCGGTGTCGTCTTCGGCGTCGGCGGCGGAAGACGGATCGAAGCCGTGGACCGTCTCCCAGGCGTCGGAAGCGCCGTCGCCGTCCGAATCCTGCACCGCCGTGGCGACCAAACCAGGCGTCGGCGTCGCGGCCGTCCAAGCCGCGGGATGCGAGCCGGGCAGGGCGGTGCTGTAGAGCTGGAGCGAAGCGCCGGTGCCGTCGGCGTTCGTCGGCCAAGGCGCCTGGTCGAGGAAGACGGCTTCATCCACCAATATCCAGCCGACCGGATCACCGACGAGGTCCGGCGCCTGTGGCTTCTCCAAGGAGAGCTGGCCCGAGCTGTTCGAGAGCTTGCCGGTCCACGGACCGAGGATCGGCAACGATTGGTTCGTGATGCCAAACGTGGCGCGGAAGGCGTTGAGCCGCGCGGTGTCGGCAGGGTCGAAGCCTACGACGAGCACGCGTCCCTGGGCCGGGAGGTTGAAGCCGGGCGGGAAGACGAAGGCGACGTCGCCATCGAGCCGCCAGGCACCGACGGCGTTGGCGAAGTTCGTGCCGTAGCCGACCGCCCCGGTGATCTCGACGAACTCGTTCGTTTCGGCGTCGTTCAGCGGATGGAAGTGGATCTCGGTGATGCGCGGGACATCGGGCCGGTTTCCGTTGGCCGCGCCGCGCGTGCGGGGCATGAGCGGGCTCCAGAAGGCGGGGCCGTGGGCGGGGCGGCCCCAGGACCAGTCGTTCTCCTCGGCCGCGAAGCGCACCGCGTCCACCACACGGTCGGTCACGTCGCCGGGCAGATGGGCAAGGAAGACCTGTTCGCCGGACTTGGTCAGGCCGAAGCCGCTGGTAGGGGGATTGTGGAAGCCGGTAATCTCGTCGAAGACCACGTAGCCGCCCGCCGGAACGACCGTGCCGGGCGGAATCTGCCACTTCTTCAGGTTGCCGTCGTTGTCGCTCAGATACCAACCGCTGCCGAGCGTGATGTCGGCCAGCGAACGGTTGTGCAGCTCGATCCAGTCGTTGGAATCCTGCTCCGAGGTGAAGTCGGTATGGGCGACGATTTCGTTCAAGACCAGCGCGTCGTTGGGCGCGGGATCGACGGTGCCGGGCGAACCCTTCATGCGGGTGCTGGCTCGCCAGTGGAAGGGATAGTCGAGCGCGGCATCGGCCTGGTTCGTCAGGGCGGAATCCACGGGCACGAGCGAATGGCCCGCGCCGTCGGCCGCGATGGGCCAGAGGCGGTTGTCGCCGTATTCGAGGGCCACAAGTTCGGCTCCACCGGCGGCGGCCTTCAGCACCAGGGCTTCGCCGCTGTCGCTCAGGCTGCCGCTGTAGGGGCCGAAGATGGGCACGGAGCTGCTCAGGCCGTAGTGGGCGCGGAAGGTGGCGAAGTTGTTGGCCGCAGCGGCGCGGACCACCAGCGCGTGGGCTCCGGGCGCGAGCGTGGCTCCGGCGGGGAAGGTGTAGGTGATGCCGGAGGTGAACCCGACCCCGGCGAGATCCAGCGCGGCGTCGGCGCTGGTGTTGCGCAGCTCCACGAACTCGTAGTCCGAACCGGCGGGCGGATTGAACATCAGCTCGGTGAGCTTGAGGTTGTCGTTCAAGGCTCCGGCGTTGTCCGGGACTCCGGCCACAAACTGGATCGGCTCGGACCAGCGACTGGCGCGGCCGGTGACATCCATGAAACGCACCCGGGCGCGATAGGTGCGGCCGACGCGGAGCACGCCCGAAGGCACGGCGATCTCGGCATTGTAGGCGGTGATCTCGCCGGTTTCCCAGACGGGCTCGATCTCATACTTCCACGGCTCGCTCGCCAGGTAGGCGGGCGTGTTCGTGGGGCTGACCTCGCCGATGCGCCACTTCATGGACGCGAAGGCATTGGCTCCGTTGTAGCCCGAGGTGCGGAAAGAAAGGCGATTGGCCGGATAGCCGTTGGAACCCGTGTAGGTGATGACGGGCCGCTGCGGGATCTGGGGATCTTGCGCCAAGGCGTCGAGGTTGCTGGGACCGGCGGCGGAATTGGTCGCGCGGAAGAGCAGGTAGTTCTTCATCCGCGCCACCGCGCCGTTGAAGCTGCCGCCCACTTGGTAGAACCGTCCCGTGCCCGCCTTGCCCAAGGAGGAGGAATACTGGGAGCTGTTCATCTTGGGATTGAAGTCCCACTGGGCGCGGTCGGCGTCGAGCAGGGTGGGACCGTCGGCCGGGCCGCGCAGCAAGGAGGCGTGTTCCTCGATCACGCGCCAGCCCTCGTCCTCGTTCAGCAGGAGATCGCGCGATTCGCGGATGCGGTTCTGCCACTCGCGCCAGATGGTGGGCAGGGCGTTCGCGTTGGGGATCAGGCGCTGCTTGATGGCGTCCACGCCGCCGCAACCGTGGTCATACATGTTCTCGGCCCAGGTGAGGTCGAGATCCCACGGGACAACCTGCCAGAGACCGGTCTCGGGGTTGCGATAGTAGAAGTAGTTTTTCCCGTAGCAGATGTCGAAGTGGTGGATGGCCTGGACGATGGTCTGGTAGCTGAGATAGGCGGGGATGTTGAGATTGGTGCGCCACCAGGCCTCGCTCGCGCCGGTGTAGTTGCCGAGCAGGTAGTTCAGGTCCGATTTGTCGGTCGGTCCGTCGGGTCCGAGGTTGTTCAGCTCTCCGGTGCCGTTCTCCATCTTGTAGAGGTTGCCGTCGGGCAGTTCGTGTTCATCGAGGAACTGGCCGTCCTCCTGTTCCAGCGCGAGATAGACGCCCCAGAAGTCGCCCGAGTATTGGTCGGCACCGGTCTGGGCGGCCTCGTCCACGATGCGGAACTGCGCGTAGGCGGTGTGGGGCGCAGGCACGCCCGCGAGGTCGAAGAGCCGCAGGCCGACGGACTCGAACATGCCCTGTTCGCCACGATGCTGGTAGTCGCCCTGCTGGATGGAAGCCCCGAGGTTGAGCTTCTTCCACGGCGTGGCGAAGGGACGGCCCCAGTTGTCCGTCGCCACGAAGTCGTGGCCACGGTTGAAGTCGAACTTCCACATGTTCTTCGTCATGGCGTAGCGCCAGACGCCGCCGCGCGCGCGGTAGCGGATGTGGTCATAGACGCGTCCGTTGTGGACCAGCGCGCCTGACCAGAGGTAGGCGTCGCCGCCGTAGCGCTGGAACCAGGTGGAGTCCTCCACCGAGGTCTTTTTGGCCAGAAGGTGATAGACGGGCAGGCGGTTCATCTCGTTGGAGGAAACCGTGAAGCTCTGGGCCAGCGCGCCGGAGCCGGCGGGATTGACCGCGCCCGTCCAGGCGGGGACGCCGTCATAGACGAAGTAGGCGAAGTTCGGCTGGGGATCGTCGGCGTAGGGCACGCGCAGCGTCTGGCCGGTCGTGTCCGTCACGGTGATGCGGTAGCGGATCAGACGGCGATGCTGCTGGAAGGCGGCGGGCAACGTGGCGCTGAACACGTCGTCGCCCGCGAGCAGGTCGCCATTGGCCCCGGCGTCGTTCATGACCACGTTCGTCCAGCTCGTGCCGTAGGCCGGGTCGCCCAGCTCGATGAAGGCGCCGGGTTCGACGAACTGATAGGCCAGGCTCACGGAGGCGACTCCGTTCGGGTCCGTCACCTTGGCCGAAATGCGCACCGGCTGGCCGCTGCGCGGTTCGTTCGGCGCGTGGGCCACCTGGCGGATCTGCGGCGGTGCGACGGACGAGAAGACGGCGTTTCTGCGTCCGGGCGTCGGACCGTCGGTGGAAAGGGCGGACGCGGCGCGGAGGCGAAGATCAAGGAAGCAATCCGAGCTGCCGCTGAGCAAGGTGTTCAGCAGTTGGACCGCGATCACGTTCGTGCCCTGGACGAGATAAGGACCGGGATCGGGCAGGGAATTGGTCTCCCAGGCATTGCTCTCGCGCGTGGTGGCGGACGTGCCGGTGTGCGGCAGATCGCCGGAGGCGGCGTTGGCGTCCAAAACACTCTGGCCGTTGATCCAGAGCTTGAAGCCGTCGTCGTAACGCACGGGCAGCAGCAGCCGCGCGGCCGTGTCGAGATTCGTCACCACGAAGGTCGCGCGCAGATAGACCGAGGAATACTGGCCGTCCATGTCGTTCAACGGCGTGGCGAAGGACAGCGCGGCGTCGTAGCCGATCGGCATCCCGCCGGAGCTCCAGCCCGAGTCGTTGAAGGCAGGGGCGCGCCAAGCGGTGGCCGGAGAAGAAGGCTGGGCCAGGCCCTTGAGGTAACGCCACTGGGTGTCGGCCGTGACCAGTTCCGTGGCGGTGGCGGGAACGCTTTGACCGGTCGAAGCCCGCCAGCTTCCGCCCAGATCATTGTCCAGCGACGGATGGATCAGCTCGATGGAAAAGCCCGGAGCATCGCCCACGGTCGGCCACGGGAAGCCGAGCCCGTATTCCACCTCGTCCACCACGGAGTTGGCCGCGTCGCGGAGCTGGATGCGTTCGCCTTCGTTCGACAGGCGGCCCGACCAGGGACCGACCGATGCGACGTTGAACTTGCTCTGGAGCGCCGCCGGATTCGCCGCGACCACGAGATAGCCGTTGGCCGCGATGGTCGTCCCGGCCGGGAAGGTGAACTCCACCGCGTCGGCGATCCGCCACCCGGCGAGGCTGACGGCGGCCGCGCCGGTGTTGTGCAGCTCGATGAACTCCACCGGCTCGGTCTTCACGTCGGGGTTCGCGTGGATCTCGTTGATGACGATCTCGGCGGCCAACCGAGGAGAAACCGCCAGCAGGAGCCCGGCGGCACAAAGGAGGGAGCGGCGCAGAAACGACATGATGCTTGGGATTGCTTGGCGGAAAGCTAACGGCCGTTACGAACAGGTGACAAGGCGGGGATTGGCCTCGTCCCGACGGAGAAAGGCCGCCGACGGAGCGCCCGGCGCACCATGCTTCGGCTCGGCGCGGCT
>CBFGQE010000085.1:0-9826 GCA_965650815.1 uncultured bacterium | reverse complement strand
GACGCAATACTCGTTCTCCGAATGCTCTAACCCGATGAAGACACCCGCATCACTTGAAGCGACTACTCGAATGGTGGTTGGCTTTGTCATGGTGACCGTATTTACCGGATCGGATTGTGAACGGTGACGAGTTTGGTGCCGTCGGGGAAGGTGGCTTCGGCCTGGACCTCGTGGATCATCTCGGCGACGCCTTCCATCACGTCGGTCTTCTTCAGGATGGTCGTGCCGTAGCTCATCAGCTCGGAGACGGATTTGCCGTCGCGGGCGCCCTCGAAGATCTCGTAGGTGATGATGGCGATGGCTTCGGGATAGTTGAGCTTGAGGCCGCGGGCCTGGCGGCGCCGGGCGAGGTCGGCGGCGGTCACGACCAGCAGTTTCTCCAGTTCACGGGGGCTCAGATGCATGGGGCGTAGATTGGGGTGCGAACTCCGGAAGACAGCCCGAGGGATGGCTTCCCGCGCTGGGCCGGGAGTCTTGCGGGAAGACCGCCGGGTCGGCGAGAAAATGATGCGACTTTTGTCGTCGAGGTGCTATCAACCGCCCGCCGGTTTCCCGTCCGGTCCCTACAAATCATGCTTTCACTCCTTCCCGGATTCATTGCCGGAATGCTGCACGTGGTGTCCGGACCGGACCATTTGGCGGCGGTCGCGCCGCTGGTGGTGAAGGACCGGCGGCAGGCGTGGCTGGCGGGGTTGCGCTGGGGGCTCGGGCACGCGCTGGGCGTCGCGATCATCGCGGGGGCGGCGGTGGTGCTGCGGAACGTGCTGCACGTGGACCAGCTCTCCACCTGGAGCGAGAAGCTGGTGGGGGTGCTGTTGATCGCCTTGGGCGTTTGGAGCTTCCGCAGCGCGTTGAAGAACCACGTCCACACCCACGAACACGTCCACGACGGCGTCCGGCACGTCCACATCCACGCCCATGTCGCCGGCCACGAACCCGCCCGGCCCGGTCGGCACTTGCACAGGCACACGGTCTTCGGCTTCGGCACGCTCCACGGATTGGCGGGCGGATCGCATTTCCTGGCCTTGGTGCCGGCGTTGGCGTTGCCCAGCCGGTGGGAAACGGTCGCCTACATCGCGGCCTACGGCGTCGGCACGCTGGCGGCGATGGCGGGATTTTCGACGTTTCTCGGCTGGTTGACCCGGCGGTTCGAGCTGGGCGGCAACCGGGCCTATCGCGGGCTGATGGCGACGTGTTCGCTGGCGGCGGTGGGCGTCGGCATCTTCTGGCTGACGGTCGGCGGCGAGTAGCCGGCCCCAGTAGGCGCTGTCATGCGGCAAATTAGGCCACCGACCAGCGCCAACCTTTTTCTCGCCAACCCATCCGGGTTGCCGTCAATTTCGCCCGTCGTTCTTCGACGCATTTGAAACTATGGATTTGAAGCTTCCAGCGCTCGGTGAAGGAGCGGATTCCGGCACGGTCGTGGCCATCCTCGTGAAAGAGGGCGACACGATCGCCAAAGGCCAAAACGTGCTCGAACTCGAGACCGGCAAGGCCGTCTCGCCCATTCCCGCGCCCGCCGGCGGCAAGATCACCAAGGTCTTGGTCTCCGAGGGCCAGAAGATTTCCGTCGGCGCCGTGATCCTCCAGATCGAGGGCGGAGCCGGAGCGGAAGCCGCCGCTCCGACCGCGAAGCCTGCGACCAAGACCGCCGCTCCGAAAACAACCGCCCCCAAGAAGCGCGTGGTCGCCGCCGAGCCGGTGGAGGAGGTCGGCGAGGTCGAGGGCATTGACGAGGCGTTCGACGACGAAACGCCGGTTCCGCCCGCTTCGCCTTCGGTGCGCTGGATGGCCGACACGCTCGGCATCGATCTTCGCGCCATCGGTGGCACCGGCCATGGCGGCCGCGTGACGACGGATGATTTCAAGGGCTACGTCGCGCGGTTGAAGGCGCTGGCGGCCCGGGGCTTGGCTCCGAAGGCCGAAGCCGCGCCCGCAGCGCCGGTCAAGAAGACCACGCCGCTGCCGGACTTCTCGCTCGTCGGCCCGATCCTCAAGAAGCCGATGACCAACCTGCGCAAGGTCATCGCCCAGCGCATGGCGGAGAACGCCTCCACCATCCCGCACGTCACGCAGTTCGAGGACGTCGACATCACCGGCCTGATGGAGCTGCGCAAGCGCCACGCGGCGGCCTACGAGGCCAAGGGCGGCAAGCTCACGCTCACCTGCTTCGTCATCAAGGCGCTCACGAACACGCTGAAGAAGTATCCGATCTTCAACGCCTCGGTGGATGAGGCGAACGAGGAGATCATCCTCAAGGAATACATCAACATCGGCCTGGCCGTGGACACCGAGCAGGGGCTGCTCGTTCCCGTGATCAAGGACGCCGACAAGAAGGACCTGCTGACCCTGTCGAAGGAGCTGAACGACCTCGCCCTCCGGACCCGCGACCGCAAGGTCACGGCGGCGGACCTGAGCGGCGGTTCGTTCACCATCTCGAACCAGGGCGCGATCGGCGGCGGCCACTACACCCCGATCATCAACAAGCCCGAAGTCGCCATCCTCGGCGTGGGCAAAGGCAGCTACAAGGCGGTCGTCACCGACGCCAAGGCCGGCAAGATCGAAGCCCGCCTGATGATGCCCATCGCGCTGAGCTACGACCACCGCGCCATCGACGGCGGCAACGCCGTGCGGTTCACGCAGGACCTGATCGCGGCGTTCGCGGCGCTCGACGACAAGTCCGTCGCCATCTGATACCGTCCGGCTATGCGAGAAATCACCATCAAGATCGAGCGCGACGAAGAATCCGGCTGGTATGTGGCCGTCTGGAAAGCGCCCGGCGGTGGTGGATTGACCACGCAGGCCGAGAACCTGATCGAGTTGCAGGCAAACATCACGGAGGCCGTCGAATTGTATTTTGAAGAGAAGCCGCCACGCCCCGAGCGGGTGAAGCTCCACTTCGTCGAAGACCCTGAACTGGTCATGAAATGAAGATCCCACGCGATCTCTCGGGTGGAGACGTCGCGAAAGCCCTCAAGAGACTAGGCTTCCGATTTGTTCGCCAGAAGGGATCGCACATGGTCTTCCGCAAGGAGGACAAAGTAGCCGTGGTGCCGGATCACAATCCGATCCGCATTGGCACCTTGATGAGCGTCCTAAAGACGGCGGACATCAGTTTGGAAGAGCTGTTGGATAATATCTGAAATATTAGCAAATGGACCCGATCAAAACTGAAGTGGTTGTTCTCGGCGCCGGCCCTGGTGGCTACGCCGCCGCGTTCTACGCCGCCGACCTCGGCAAGAAGGTCATCCTCGTCGAAGCCGACAAGCTCGGCGGCGTCTGCCTGAACCGCGGCTGCATCCCTTCCAAGGCGCTGCTCTTCGCCAGCGGCCTGGTCGCCGAGGCCAAGCACGCGGCCACGTTCGGCCTCACGTTCCAGGCGCCCGCGGTCGATCTCGACAAGCTCCGCGCCTGGAAGGATTCCGTCGTGGCGAAGAACAGCGGAGGCATCGCTTCGCTGGCCAAGATGCGCGGCGTGACCGTCATCGCGGGCAAGGGCTATTTCGAAAGTTCCGACACCCTCCGCGTCGAGACCAGCGAGGGCCAGAAGCGCGTGCAGTTCGAGAAGGCGATCCTCGCCGTCGGTTCCCGACCGGCGCTGCCCAAGGCGTTCGACCTCGGCAATCCCCGCGTCATGACCTCCACCGAGGCGCTGAACGTCGAGGATATCCCCGAGAACCTGCTCGTCATCGGCGGCGGCTACATCGGCATGGAGTTGGGCACCGTTTACGCGAACCTCGGCTCCAAGGTCACGGTGATCGAGGCGCTCGACGGCATCCTGATGGGAGCCGATCCCGACCTGGTGCGGCCCGTGTTCCAGCTCGCGACGAAGAACTTCAAGGAGCTCCGCCTCAAGGCCAAGGTCGGCAAGATGGCCACCAAGGGCAAACAGATCCAGGTCGTCTCCGAATACAACGGCAAGACCTACGACGAGCTCTACGACCGGGTGCTGGTCTCCGTCGGCCGCGTGCCGAACAGCGCCGATCTCGGCCTCGAAAACACGAAGGTGGAAAAGGACGAGAAGGGCTTCGTGAAGGTCAACGACAAGATGGAGACCGCCGACGCGAACATCCTCGCCATCGGCGACATCGCCGGCGGAATCCTCCTCGCCCACAAGGCGTCGAAGGAAGCCCGTGTCGCGGTCGAGACCATCGTGGGCGAACCGATGGCCCGGAAGGACGCGCTGATTCCCGCCGTGGTCTTCACCGATCCCGAAGTCGCCTGGGTGGGCCTGACCGAGACGGAGGCCAAGGCGAAGGGCCTCGAAGTGAAGATCGCCAAGTTCCCGTGGGCCGCCTCCGGCCGCGCGTTGACCTACGACCGCACCGACGGCGTGACCAAGATCATCGCCGAACCCGGCACCGACCGCGTGTTGGGCGTCGGCATCACCGGCCACGGCGCGGGCGAGCTGATCTCCGAAGCCGCCGTGGCCATCGAGATGGGCGCGAACGTGAAGGACCTCGCCCTGACGGTGCATCCGCATCCGACCCTGTCCGAGACCATCATGGAGGCGGCCGAGGTCTATTACGGCCACTCCGCGCACTTCTTCACGAAGAAGCCCGCGCATTGAGCGAGCGACAACGAGTTGTGCCAAGGTCTGAAGCGGCTCCGGCGGCTTCGGACCTTTCACTTGTGGAGCCACGATGAACGCCAGCCAGCATTCCCAGCCGAGGGTGACGGTGGACGGCAAGTTCCTCCGCCTCGGCGCGGAGAAGTTCTGCGTCAAGGGCGTCACCTACGGTCCGTTCGCGCCGAACGAGGCGGGCGAGTTCTTCGCCTCGTTGGAACAGACCAAGGCCGACTTCGCGCTCGTGCACGAGCTGGGCGCGAACACGCTGCGCATCTACCACACGCCGCCGCGCTGGTTCATGGACCTCGCCCAGGCTTCCGGGCTCAAGCTGCTGGTCGATGTTCCGTGGAACAAACATCTCTGCTTCCTGGAGGAGAAGCGGCACCGCGACGACGCGCTCGAGATGGTCCGCGCCACCGTCCGCGCCTGCGGCGGGCATCCCTCGGTGCTGGCCTACAGCATCGTGAACGAGATCCCGCCCGACATCGCCCGCTGGAGCGGGGCGGACCGGGTGGCGGCGTTCCTCGACGACCTGGTGGACGCCGCCAAGGAGGTCGATCCGCAGTGCCTCTGCACGATGGGCAACTACCCGCCCACGGAGTTCCTGCGCCCGCGCAACCTCGATTTCCTGATGTTCAACGTCTATCTGCACCAGCAGAAGCCGTTCGAGAACTACCTGGCGCGTCTCCAGATGATCGCCGACACCAAGCCGCTGGTGCTGGGCGAATTCGGCCTCGATTCCATCCGCGAGGGCGAGGACCACAAGAGCGAGGTGCTCGGCTGGAAGATCGAGACCGCGTTCCGCAGCGGCGTGGCCGGCGCGTTCGTCTTTTCGTTCACCGACGACTGGTTCAAGGACGGCCAGTGGATCCACGACTGGGAGTTCGGGCTCGTGACCCGCAACCGCGTGCGCAAGCCGTCGTTCGAGGTGGTGCGGCGGAAGTTCGCGACCGCACCGCGCTTCCCGCTGCCGTCCTATCCGAAGGTCTCCGTCGTCGTCGCCAGCTACAACGGCGGCAAGACGCTCAAGGCCTGCCTCGATTCGCTCGAAAAGCTCAACTACCCGGACTACGAGGTGATCCTCGTGGACGACGGTTCCACCGACCATTCGCAGGAGATCGCGGCGAACTATCCGTCGATCCGCAACATCAAGCAGCCCAACAAGGGCCTCTCCGTCGCGCGCAACACCGGCATCCACGCCGCCACCGGCGAGATCGTCGCCTTCACCGACTCCGACTGCCGCGCGGACGAGGACTGGCTGCACTACCTGATCGGAGACCTGCTGAACTCCAACTTCACGGGCATCGGCGGGCACAATTTCCTGCCGCCGGAGGACGTGCCCACCGCCGCGTGCGTCATGGCGTCGCCCGGCGGTCCTGCGCACGTGATGCTCACGGACCGGTTGGCCGAGCACATCCCCGGCTGCAACATGGCCTTCTACCGCTGGGCCCTGCTGGAGATCGACGGCTTCGACCCGATCTACCGCAAGGCGGGCGACGACGTGGACGTGTGCTGGCGATTGATGCAGCGCGGCTACCGCATCGGGTTCAGCCCGGCGGGCTTCGTCTGGCACTACCGCCGCTCCACGGTGAAGGCCTACCTGAAGCAGCAGCAGGGCTACGGCGAGGCCGAGGCGCTGCTCATCCGCAAGCACCCGGAATACTTCAACAGCGTCGGCGCCAGCATCTGGCACGGCCGCATCTACACCTCGGCCAAGTTCGGCGTGGAGACGCGCAAGCCCATCATCTACCACGGCGTCTTCGGCAGCGGCTTCTTCCAGACGCTCTATTCGCCGCCGCCGGAGATGGCGCTGATGCTCACTACCACGCTGGAGTATCACGTCCTGATCACGGTGCCGCTGCTCGTGCTGTCGGTGCCGTTCCCGAACCTGCTGCCGCTCGGCGTCGTCTCCGCCCTGGTCTCGCTCGCCACCTGCGTCGCGGCCGGCATCCAGGCCGAGCTGCCGAAGAACAAGCGCCACTGGTGGTCCAAGCCGCTCGTCGCCGCGCTCTTCTTCCTCCAGCCCATCTACCGCGGCTACGCCCGCTACAAGAGCCGCCTCAGCCTCAAGCAGACCCCGCCCGCGCCGCCCGAGGCCCAGCGCGCCGCCTTCCAGCTCAAGGAAAAGGGCGAGAACCTCGACGTCGTCGAATACTGGGCCGACACCTGGGTGGACCGGCTGGAGTTCCTCGGCGCGCTCCTCCACCGGCTCGACGAGCAGCGCTGGCAGAACAAGACCGACGCCGGCTGGAGCGAATACGACGTGGAGATCTACGGCAGCCGCTGGACCTATCTCCAGCTCACCACCGTGGCCGAGCCCTACGGCGGCGGACGCCAGCTCTTCCGCGTGCGGCTGGAGACCAAGTGGTCGCTCCTGGCCAAGGTCGGCTTCTTCTCCGCCCTCGCCTTCGAGCTGCTGGTCATCGGCTTCGTCGGCACCGCCATTCCCTGGCTCTGGCTCCTCCTCCTTCTCCAGGTGCTCTTCGCCTGGTTCCTCGAGGTCGAGCAGCGCGACCTCCAGCGCCTCATCATCGCCATGATGGACGAGGTGGGCGCGCAGAAGGGGCTCTACAAGATGGACAAGGAATTCCGCCGCCTGAAGGCCGAGGGCAAGACGCCGTCGCCGCTCAGGGGTTCGGGAGGCTGACCGCCATGCGCCAATACCACGACCTGCTCCGCCTCGTGCTCGATTCCGGCAAGTTCCGCGCGGACCGCACCGGCGTGGGCACATATTCGGTCTTCGGCGCGCAGACGCGGTATCGCTTGGCCGACGGCTTTCCGCTGGTGACGACCAAAAAGGTCCACCTCAAGTCCATCCTCTACGAGCTGCTCTGGTTCCTGCGCGGCGAGACCAACGTCCGCTGGCTCCAGGAGCGCGGCGTCACGATCTGGGATGAATGGGCCGACAAGGAAACCGGCGAGCTCGGCCGCGTCTATGGCGCGCAGTGGTGCGACTGGAAAACCACTGATGGCCGCTCCATCCACCAGATCGACGCCGTGATCGAACAGATCCGGAAGAATCCCCACAGCCGCCGCCACATCGTCAGCGCGTGGAACGTCGGCGAAGTGGACCGGATGGCGTTGCCGCCCTGCCATGCCCTGTTCCAGTTCTACGTCGAGGACGGCACCCTGAGCTGCCAGCTCTACCAGCGCAGCGCGGACATCTTCCTCGGCGTGCCCTTCAACATCGCCAGCTACGCGCTGCTCACGATGATGGTGGCGCAGGTCTGCGGGCTGAAGCTCGGGGACTTCGTCCACACCTTCGGCGATCTGCACCTCTACGCGAACCACGTCGAACAGGCGAAGCTCCAGCTCTCCCGCGAGCCGCGTCCGTTGCCGACGATGAGGCTCAACCCCGAGCGGAAGAACATCCACGACTTCGTCTACGAGGACTTCGAGCTTCTCGGATATGATCCGCATCCGGCGATCAAGGCGCCGATTGCCGTCTAGTTGGACACTTCTGTCCCGCGCGTTCGCGATTGTCCCGTTGTCCGGAACCTGGTTCTCCGGCGGCACATGCCCGTCTCCGGGTCACGACTGTCCATATCGTCCTCAAGTCCGCGAATCTGAAGGAAAAATCCTTCTCTTCCGTGAGATTCGCCCCTCAAGCAACGCCCCGCACCGCCGAATCACCACGTAGCCGAAAGCGGAATTCGGGCTCTGGGAAGGCCGGTCCGGGAATGGGAAGCGACATCTCCGTTGCAACCGCAATCCCGCCGTGCTCCTCGCCGGATCCCCGCGATCGGCCTCGTGTGAACAATGAAAACGGCAAGCAGAACATCGGTTCCAGCCAGACGACGCCGGGGTGGCGTCGCCGGAGCCCTTGGTCGTGTCGGCTGCCGCGGGCAAGGGAACTGAAATGAATCTGATGACTATGGCGGGATGGCGGCGGGTGGCCGCACTGGGATTGGTATTGCTGGGAAGCGTGGCGGCACAGGCCGCCTCCATCCCCGGCGTGTGGTATGGCGCGGTGGCCTGGGGCGACTATGACAACGACGGGCGGCCCGACCTCGCCCTCACCGGAGCGACGAACCAGTCGCCCGCCGACGGCATCACCGAGCTCTGGCGCAACACGGGGGCCGACTTCGCCAAGGTCTCCACCACCCTGCCCGCCCTCTCCCACAGCGCGGCCGCTTGGGCCGACTACAACGGCGACGGGCGGCTCGACCTGCTGCTCAACGGGTGGACCCGCGACGGGGCCCGCGTCACCCTGCTCTGGCGCAACACCGGCTCCGGTTTCGTCAACAGCGGCATCGCCCTGCCCGGCACCTTCTGGGGCGCGCTCGCCTGGGGCGACTACGACAATGACGGCCGGCCCGACATCCTGCTCACCGGCTGGGACACGAACTCCGTGCGCGTCTCCCAGATCTGGCGCAACACCGGCACCGCCTTCACCAACATCAACGCGGGTCTGCCCGGCGTGGATTCCAGCGCCGTGGCCTGGGGCGACTACGACAACGACGGACGCCTGGATCTCATTCTCACCGGCACGACCTCGTCGGGCGAAATCTGCCAGATCTGGCGCAACACCGGCAGCGGCTTCGTCAACTCGAACATCTCCCTGCCCGGCCTGAGCCTCGGTTCCGTGGCTTGGGGCGACTACGACAGCGACGGGCGTCTCGATCTTCTCCTGGCCGGCAACGCCGCGCTGGAGCGCGTGACCCAGGTGTGGCGCAACACCGGCTCCGGCTTCGTCAACAGCGGCGCGGTCCTGCCCGGCGTGCAATACGCCGCTGTGGCCTGGAACGACCACGACAACGACGGACGCCTCGACCTGCTCGTCACCGGCGACGGTGCTTCGGGCCGGCTGGCCCAAGTATGGCGCAACACCGGCAGCGGTTTCGTGAACGCGAATCTTCCGCTGGAACCGATCTACTGGGGAGCCGTCGGTTGGGCCGATGTGAACGGCGACGGCTGGAATGATCTCGCGCTGACCGGCGACGCCGCCGGCGGCCGCGTCTTCCAGCTTTGGCAGAATACTCCGCCTCAAGCGGCGCCCACGGTCACGACGCTGGCCGCGAGCAGCATCACGACGAACGCGGCGACCTTGAACGGCACGGTGAACCCGAACGGCGCGGCCACGAGCTACTATTTCGAGTATGGTGCAACCACCAGCTACGGTTCCCAGACCGCCACGACCAGCGTGGGCTCCGGATCTTCGGCGGTATCGGTCAACGCTTCGCTCTCTGGCCTGCCTGCCAGCACGACGCGTCACTACCGCCTCGTCGCGGTGAACTCCGGCGGAACCACTCTCGG
>CBFGQE010000084.1:0-9857 GCA_965650815.1 uncultured bacterium | reverse complement strand
TTCGTCGGCAGTTCCAGCAACCACGCGGTGCTGCGGTTCACCGCCGTGGCCACGGCCCCGCCGACCACCTTCCCTGCGGCGGGAACCTTCGTCGCGTCCGGCGCGGGCGGATTGAACGGGCCGGATGGAATCGCCTTCGGGCCCGACGGGCGCCTCTACGTGTGTAGCGCCGGCACGCGCTCGGTGCTGCGCTACGACGGCAGCACGGGCGCGTTCATCGATGTCTTCGTGCAGCCGGTCGGCACGGCGGGCGAAACCCCGGCCTCGCTGGCCTTCACGCCGCGCGCGCCGAGGCTGGAACTGGAGCGAACCAACGACCAAGTGCGCCTGCTCTGGCCCCGGTTCACCAAACGTTTCCGTCTCGAATCCTCCGGTGCCTTCGGCTCCGCCAGCGGCTGGTCCCTGGAAACCAACGCCCCCGCCCTCAGCGGCACCAACCTCGTCCATTCCTATCCGACCGCGCCGACGAACCGCTTCTTCCGCCTGAAGGCCGACTAGCCAGCGCCCGGAGCTTTCCCCTAGCGTGACCGCGCCGGGACCGGAGCCGAAGGCTCGCTGCGGTCCCGGTGCCCCTTGATGAAACGCACCTTCGACTGGTTCCTCGCCGGAATGCTGTTGGCCGTGGTCCTGGCCTGGTTCTTTCCCGAACCCGGCGCGCGTGGCGGCTGGATGCAGCCGGAGATCCTGACCAAGGGCGGGGTCGCGCTGATCTTCTTCCTGCACGGCGCGGCGCTGCCCTTCGCGGCGTTGAAGGCGGGGACGCTCCGCTGGCCCGTCCATCTCGTCGTCCAGGGCTGCACCTTCCTGCTCTTCCCGCTGCTCGGGATCGCGGGGCTCGCGCTCGCGGGCGACTCGATCTCCGACGGCTTGAAGCTCGGCCTCTTCTACCTCTGCGCCCTGCCGTCCACCGTGTCGTCGTCCGTCGCGCTCACGGCGGCGGCGCGGGGCAACGTGGCCATCGCCGTCTTCAACGCCACGCTCTCCGGCCTGCTCGGCGTCTTCCTCACTCCGCTGTGGATGGGCTGGATGATGCGGAGCGGCGGCGAAGCGCTTCCGCTCGGCCCCGTGATCCTCGATCTCGTCTGCTGGCTGGTGCTGCCGCTGGTGGCCGGACAGGCGTTGCGGCCCTGGATCGGAACCTTCATCGCGCGGCGCAAGCCCTTCATCCAAGTCGTCGATCGGCTCACCATCCTGCTGCTCGTTTACACGTCGTTCTGCGACTCGGTGAAGGCCGACGTCTGGTCGGGCCACGGGGCCAAGTCCGTCCTGGTCGCCACCGTGGCCAGCCTCGGGCTTTTCGGCCTCGTGATGTTCCTCGTGGGCCTGGTCTGCGACGCGCTGAAGTTTCCGGTCGAGGAACGGATCGCGGCCGTGTTCTGCGGGTCGAAGAAGACGCTGGCCTCGGGCGTGCCGATGGCGCAGCTCATGTTCGGGGCCGATCCCGCGCTGGGCCTGATCCTTCTGCCCATCCTCATCTACCATCCGCTCCAGCTCGTGCTCTGCACCTGGCTGGCCGGGCGCTGGGCCAAGCGCGAAGATTAGGTTGGCGGAACGCGCGTCGGTTCCATTTCATGGCCGTGGGATTCCTGCCATGAAACACCTGCTTCTCCGCATCGTCTGCTGGGCCGCCCTTCTCGCGCTCGTGCCGCAGCCCGCCACCGCCCAGTCCGGCGCCTTCACCTATCAGGGCCGCGTCCAGGTCCAGGGCCAGGACTTCACCGGCACCGGCCAGTTCAAGTTCGCCCTCGTCACCGTGGCCTCCGCCGAAGGCCAGGCGCTCGCCGCGGCCACCGTGGTCAACGGCTTCGTCGTCGGCTACACCGTGAACAATTCCGGCTTCGGCTACACCAATGCGCCCCGCGTCACGATCATCGACGCCAGCGGCACCGGCGCGCAGGCCACGGCCGTGATCAACACCAACGGGTCCGTGATCCGGATCGACGTGAACAATCCCGGCGCGGGCTACACCGCGAACCCCACGGTGGTGATCGATCCGCCCGGCGGCGAAGCGGCGGTCGTCACCCATTGGAGCAACGACGGCACCAGCGTCTCCGGCAGCCAGCCGTTGAATTCCGTCAGCCTGCCCGTTTCCGGCGGGGCCTTCACCGTCGTCCTGGGCGATCTGACCTCCCTCGCGATGCAGAACCTGGACGCCTCCGTCTTCGCCCGGCCGGGACTTCGCCTCCGCATCTGGTTCAACGACGGCCTGCATGGCTTCTCCCGTCTGGAGCCGGCCCAGCTCATCACCCCGGCGCCGTATGCCAGCCACGCGCGCGGCGTGGCGTGGACCAACGTGACGGACGTGCCCGCCGGCTTCACCAACTTCGTCCAATACGCCGGTCCCGGCCTCAGTCTCGTGAGCAACACCGTCGGCATCGCCAGCAACGCCGTCACCACCGCCATGCTGGCCTCCAACGCCGTGACCACCGGCGAGATCGCCAACGGCACCGTCGTCCGCGAAGACCTCGCCCCCAGCCTGTTGACCGGGGCCTTCTGGACCCTCTCCGGCAACGCCCGCGTGACCGACACGAACAACCCGGCCTCGACCAACGCGTTCCTCGGCACGACCGACAATTTCCCCCTCAACTTCCACGTCCGGAACGTCCGGGCCCTGCGCCTGGAACCCACCACGAACGGCGCCCCGAACATCGTCGGCGGCTATGCCAGCAACTCGGTCGGCGGCGGAGCGATGGGCGTCGTCATCGCCGGCGGCGGCGCGCCGTCCTATCCCCCGCTGACCAATCCGGTTTTCAACCGGGTGGAGGCCGACTTCGGCACGATCGGCGGCGGGTTCAACAACCGCGTCCACCTCAACGCGGACGGCGCCACCATCGCCGGCGGCAGCGTCAATTCCGTGGGCAACAACTCGGCCCGAGCCACCGTTTCCGGCGGGGAGGGCAACGCGATCGGCGCCGGTTCGTCCCATGCGGTCATCGGCGGCGGCCGGAACAACTTCATCGCCACGAACTCCAGCCAGGCGGTGGTCTCCGGCGGCCAGTTCAACGTGGTCCTGACGAACTCCGGTTCCGCGACCCTCGCCGGCGGCCGCTCCAACGCGATCCTCAACGACGCGCCCCACGCCGTCGTCGGCGGCGGCTACCTGAACACCAACGGCGCGCGCAACGCCACCATCCCCGGCGGCACGCTCAACGCCGCGCTGGCCCCGAATTCCTTCGCCGCCGGCCAGCGGGCCAAGGCGCTGCACCAGGGCTCTTTCGTCTGGGGAGACGGCCACGACGCCGATGTCAGCACCACGGCTTCCAACCAGGTGGTCTTCCGCTCCCTCGGCGGGTTCCGCATCCAGACCGGCCCCTCGACGAACAGCGGCGTGGTCCTGGGCCCGAACCTGACCTCCTGGAACACCCCGTCCGACCGGGCCCTGAAGAAGAACCGCGCCGCCGTGGACGGACGGGAAGTCCTCGAAAAGCTCGCCTCCATCCCCATCGACCGTTGGAACTATGTCTGGGAAGACGACGCCACGACGCCGCACCTCGGCCCGATGGCGCAGGACTTCAAGCGCGCCTTCTACCCCGGCACGGACGACACGACGATCTCCACCCTCGAGTTCGACGGCGTCGCGCTCGCCGCCATCCAGGGCCTCAACCGCAAGCTCGAAGACAAGGACGCCGAGCTGCGGGCCCTGCGCCGGGAAGTCGAGGAGCTCAAGCGGCTGATCCGCGACGCGGCCCCGCAGAGATGAGTCACGAGCGGTTGCCGCAGGCCCTCAATCCAGGCCCAGCCGCTTCCGTTTCCGGTAGAGCGTGGCCTGGTCGATGCCGAGGATCTCCGCCGCTTCCGTCAGGCTCTTGGCCGTCTGGAGGATGCTGCGCAGGTGCGCCTCTTCCAACTGGTCCAGCGTGACGCGGGCCCCGGTCTGGAGCGGCATTCCCGCCGCCGGGGCCGCCCCCCCGCCGGAGCCGCCCCGCACCTCGGCCGGCAGGTCCGGCACATCGACCTTCGTCCCGCGCGCGAGGATCGCGGCGCGTTCGATCGCGTTGCGCAGCTCGCGCAGGTTGCCCGGCCAGGAGTGCATCCGCAGCGCGGTGTCGGCCGGATCGGCGAAACCCTCCAGCTTGCGTCCGCACTGAGCGGCGAAGTGCTTCAGATAATGGTTGGCGAAGGCGACCAGGTCGTCCTGCCGCAGCCGCAGCGGCGGCATCTCCACGGCGATCACGTTCAGGCGGTAGAAGAGATCCTCGCGGAAGAGCCCTTCGGCCACGCGCTGCTTGAGGTCGCGGTTGGTCGCGGCGATCACGCGGACGTCGGCCTTGCGGGTGACGTTTTCGCCGAGGCGTTCGTATTCCCGCTCCTGGAGCAGGCGCAGCAGCTTGGGCTGGATCTCCATCGGCAGGTCGCCGATCTCGTCGAGGAAGAGCGTGCCGCCTTCGGCCGCCTTCACCTTGCCCCAATGGTCGCGGATCGCGCCGGTGAAGGAGCCCTTCACATGGCCGAACAGTTCGCTCTCCAGCAGCTCCTTCGAGAGGCTCGGGCAGCTCACGGTGACGAACGGCTTGTCGGCCAGGTGGCTGTTCCGATGCACCGCGCGGGCGGCCACGCTCTTGCCCGTGCCGCTCTCGCCGAGGATCAGCACCGAGGCGGGCGTCTGCGCCGCGCGCAACAGCACGTCCATCGTCTCGCGCATCGCCGGGTTGGCGAAGTCGAACATCGGCTCCGGGCTCTGCGAACGGGTCTCCTTGACCTCCTGCTCCAGCCGCTCGATCTGGCGGCCCATCTGCTGGAACTTCTGGAGCCGCGCCAGGACGGTGTGGAACTGGCCGCGCGTGAACGGCTTCTCCAGGAAGTCCGCCGCGCCGCGCCGCATCGCCTCCACGGCGGTCTGGATCTTGCCGGCGGCGGTGAACATCACCACCGGCAGCGTCGGCTTCGCGCGGTTGATCTCCACCAGCACGTCGAGGCCGTTCTCGGCGCCGAGGTTGAGGTCGAGGATCACCGCGTCGAACCGTTCCTCGGCGATGCGCTGGAGCGCGGTCTTGCCGTCCGGCGCGCCCTCGGCGTAGTGCCCGTCGTCCTCGATGAGCAGCACCGTGGCGTCGCGGAAGCCCTTGTCGTCGTCAATGACCAGAAAGTCCATTTGGTTCCTTTGGAAGTCTCACTATGAAGATCGTGCCGGCGCCCGGCGTGCTGTCGCAGACCAGCTCCCCGCCCATCGCATCGACGAGGCGCTTGACGATGCTGAGGCCCAGTCCGGTGCTCGGCTCGCCCGCCGTGGGCCGCGCGGAGAGGCGGCGGTAGCGGCCGAACATCTTCTGCCGGTCCTCGGCGGTGAAGCCCGGCCCCTCGTCCTTCACCACCAGGTCCACGTGCGCGCCGGCGTCCCGCGCGAGCACGCGCACGGCCTTGCCGTTCGGGGAAAACTTGATGGCGTTCGAGACCAGGTTGTCCAGCACCTGGCCGAGCGCGGCGGCGTCCGCGCAGACCGTCGGCGAGGGCTCCGGCAACTCCGTCTCCAGGCGGATCTCCTTGCGCTCGGCCGCGCCCTCGTAGCCGCCGACGACCTGCCGCGCGACCTCCCAGGCGCGGACCGGTTCGCGTTTCACCGCCAGGCCGTGGTCGGCCACGGTGTTGGCGAGGAACTCCTTCAGGAACGCCAGCGTGCGCGAGGTGGCGGAGAGGATGTTGTCGCTCAGGCCCGCCAGCCGCGCGTCGCCCCCGGCGGCCAGCCGTTCGCCCAGCACCTGCGCGGTCATGTGGACGCTGCCGATGGCGTTGCGCAGGTCGTGCGCGAGGATGCCGAGCAGTTCGTCCTTGTCCTCCGCAAGCTGCTTCAACCGGTCGCGCGCCGACTTCAGCGCCACGTGCGTGCGCACCCGCATGAGCAGCTCCGCCTGGTTGAAGGGCTTGGTCACGTAGTCCACCCCGCCCGCCTCCAGCGCCCGGACCACGAGGCTCTTCTCGTCCGCGGCGGAGAGGAAGATGATGGGCACCGTGGCGAAGGCCGGCTGGCCGAGGATGCGGCGGCAGAGCTCGATGCCGTCCATGTCCGGCATCATCAGGTCCAGCAGCACGAGGTCCGGGGCCCGGAGCGCGATGCGCTTCAGCGCGGTGGGGCCGTCGGACGCGGGGACGATCTCCATGCCGGTGCGGCCCAGCATGGAGCCGAGCATCTGGAGGTTGGCCGGCTGGTCATCGACGATGAGGAGGCGGGCCGGGACTCCGTTCACATGGAAGGGCTGGTCGGGCATGTTCACACGGAAAGGCGTTCGATCTCGGCGATGACCTGCGGGAATCGGCCCAGCTCGGTCTCCAGCGAGGAAATGTCGTAGGCCTCGGCGTGGCGCAGCAGGGCGGCGGCATGGGCGACGAGGGCCTGGCAGCTCGCCTCCTCGCCGAGGGCGCGGAGCTGGCGGGCGAAGCGGCGGGTCTCGTTCACCGCCACGCTGTCGCGCAGGTGCGGCCACTCGCCGGCCTCCAGCGCATGGAGCTTCACGGCCAGCGCGGCCAGGGCCGCCTTGGTGTCGGCCGGGGTCGCCGGTTCCAGCGGCTCGGACGCGGGCGCGGGGCGCGGCGCCAGCCTGGGGATGAAGTTCGCCATCTCGTCCAGCAGCGCGCGCCGCGTGAAGGGCTTGCGCAGGTAGCCGCTGAACTTCTGCCGCAGCCGCTTCTCCTCGTCCGCCATGCTGGAGGCGGTCACGGCGACGATCGGCACGAGATCGAAGCCCGGCGTGGCGCGGATGCGGTCGAAGGCCTCGCGGCCGTCCATGCCGGGCATCCGGATGTCGAGCAGCACGATGTCTGGCCGGAGCTTCAGCGTGAGATCGACGGCATCCTGGCCGCTGGCGCCGTAGTGGACGGTGTGGTGCGTGGGATCGAAGATGCCGGCCATGAGCTGGCGGTTCAGCTCGTTGTCGTCCACGACGAGGACGGTGGAGGGGCGGAGCGTGTCGAAGTCCGCCTCCTCGTCGGCCTCCATCTGCTGGCTGGCCGGGAGCCGCGCCGAGACGCCCACGTCCGGGATGCGCAGGTGAAAGGTGGTGCCCTTGCCCACGACGCTGGCCACGCCCACCTGGCCGCCCATGCGCTCGACCAGCCGCTTGACGATGGCCAGGCCGAGGCCCGTGCCCTGCCGGTCCTTGGCGCGGACGAGGTCGGCCTGGGCGAAGGGCTTGAAGATCTCCTCCAGCCGGTTCTCCGGGATGCCCACGCCGGTGTCCTCCACCTCGATGGTCAGCACCACGCGGCTCGTGCTGTCCTGCTGGGCCTCCCACCGGACGATGATGCGGATGTAGCCCCGGTCGGTGAACTTCACCGCGTTCCCGACGAGGTTCACGAGCACCTGGCGCAGGCGCGTGCGGTCCAGCAGCAGCGCGCGCGGCAGATCCTGCGGGACGTCGCACGTGAGCTTCACGCCCTTGCGGGTGGCCTGCTCGGTGAAGACGGTGCGGAGGAAGTCGCAGATCTCGCGCGGGTCCGTCGGCTCCGGGTGCAGCTCCATCGCGCCGGACTCGATCTTCGACATGTCCAGCACGTCGTTGATGAGCTGGAGCAGGGACTGGCCGCTGGTGCGGATGGAACGGAGCCACTGGCGCTGCTTGGGGTCCTTCAGCTCGCCGTCGAGCAGGTCGCTGAAGCCGAGGATGGCGTTCATCGGCGTGCGGATCTCGTGGCTCATGTTGGCGAGGAAGGCGCTCTTGTGCTCGCTGCTCTGCTCGGCCTTGAGCTTCTCTTCCGCCATGGCGCGGGCCTTCTTCTCCTGGTTGAAGGCCACGCGGGTGAGGAAGAAGGCGAAGACGCCGGTGCCGACGCCGACGAGCCCGGCGGCGAGGCTGGTGAAGTTCGCCCGCCAGAGCTTGTCGCGGGTGAGGTCGCCCTCGGAGGTGAGGAGATTGGGCCGGGCCAGACGCATGGTCCGCACCTTGTCGCGGATCTGGTCCATCGCCGCCTTGCCCTCGCCGTTGCCGACGACGTCGGAAGCCCCCTTGGTGTCGCCCTCGCGGCGGGCCTGGATGCCCTTTTCCAGTAGGCTCAGCCGCACCTCGAGCACGGCGCGGAGATCGAGCACCTGCTGGCGCAGCTCCTTGTCCGCGAGGGCCAGGTCCGCCAGGCGGTTGAAGCGTTCCGTGAAGTTCGTCCGCGCGCCCTGGTAGGGCTCCAGATACTGGGGCAGGCCGGTGATGATGTAGCCGCGCTGGCCGGTCTCGGCATCGACCACGGTGGCGAAGACGCCGTCCAGCGCGTCGTTGAACTCGGCCCGTTGCACGGCCAGGTCCACCTGGGTGGCGAGCTGCTTCCACGTGATCCAGGCCATGAGGACCCCTGCGACGGACAGGGTGATCCACAGGGCGACGAGGGGGCCGTAGAGCCTGGTTTGATAGCGTTTCATGCCGGTGCCGAGGGCGCGTCGCCAGAGAGGTTCCCACGATTCCCCGGGTGCTTTCGCCGTGTCCATTGTGGTCCGATCCTCCTTCGTCGTGGCCATCAAATTCTGGATGGATCCGCCACCAGCACCCCGTGGACGAAACGGAGCTTGTCGATGGCCGGCGGGGAGAGGACGAACGGATACAGATCCGGGAGCCCCATGCCGCGGTTCAGGGAATTGAGCGCCAGGGTGAGCGGCAGCCAGGCGCCGACGACCGCGTCGAACGATTCGCGGAGCCGCCCGGCCTGCCGCGCATCGACGGTCATGGACTTCGCGTCGGGATGCTTCGGGCGCAGCGACAGGCCGAAGCCCGCCGCCGTCTCCAGCGTGTCGATCATGTGGAAGTAGTGCGCGCAGGTCTCCGCCCAGTCCTCCCACGGATGGGCCCCGGCATAGGCGCTGACGAAGCGGCCCTGCCAATCGTCCGCCGGTCCCCGTTCGTAGTGGCGCGCGAGAGCGGCGGCGTAGTCGGCCGTCTCATCGCCGAAGAGCGCGCGGAACGGCTCCAGGTGCGGCGTGCCGGCCACGAGCCGTTCCCAGCAGTAGTGCGCGGCCTCGTGCCGGAAGTGGCCGAGGAGCGTGCGGTAGGGTTCCCGGAGGTGGGCTCGTCGCTTTTCCCGCTCCGCGTCGTCGGCCTCCAGGATGTTCACGGTGATGAGGCCGCCCGCGTGGCCCGTCACCACCGGCGGACCGCCGGCGGAGTCGCCCAGAAAATCGAAGCGCAAGCCGGTCTCGCGCGAGCCGTCGGGGCCGTCCAGCGGAACGCCGAGGTCGAGGAGCGTGTAGAGGAGCCGGCGCTTGGCGGTCTCCAGCCGGTGCCAGCGCGGCTTGTTCTCCGGCGCCGCCAGGTCCGGGATGGTGCGGTTGAGGCGGCAGGAGGCGCAGAAGGTGTCGCCCGATTCGGCGGGCACGAGCCAGTTGCAGACGCCGTGCTGCGCGCCGTTGGCGCAGTTGCGGTAGAGGCCCTCGGCCGCGCCCGGGGCCAGCGGCCGCCAGAGGCCGTTGTCCGTCGGATCGAGCGCGGAGAGGTCCAGCGCCGCCGGGACGAACCCGAGGGCGTGGCCGCACTGCACGCAGGCGACGTTCTCGAAGAACACCAGCGCACCGCAGTGGTCGCAGTGGAACGGCTTCACAGGTGGTGGCGCTGGGTGTCGTGGCGGATCGGCACGGCGATGAGCCGTCCGTCGAAGAAACGGACCGTGACGATCTGGGAGGTGGTCCCGCGCAGCTTGATCCCGGACCGGTCGGTGGGTCCGGTATGGACGGGCGCGTGGGTCGGAGCGGGTTGAGGGGTGCGTGTCATGGTTCAGTCCTTTCCCTGCCGCAGACGGCGGCGTTGCTCGAAGTCGAACTGGAACAGCAGTCCCACGCTGTGGCCGCCATCGTCGCCCTTGCGGTCGGCGCTGATGCCGTAGCCATAGCGGAGGAAGATCTTCGTGACCTGGTTGCGCGAGGTGTAGCCGACGCCGGTGCCGACGCC
>CBFGQE010000083.1:0-9875 GCA_965650815.1 uncultured bacterium | reverse complement strand
ACGTCCAGCGTCGCGCCCGCCGCCACGACAAGGCCCGTGCTGGCGAGGCTGCCCGCCGCGCCGAGAGCCAATGTGCCGACAGCGACGCGGGTCGCGCCGTTGTAGTAGGCCGGGCCGTCGAGCGTCAGCCGCCCCGCGCCGGTCTTGGTCAACCCGCCTTCGCCGATGAGCGGCACCGCGCCGCCGAAGACGACGTTGTTGCCCGCCGTGTCGATGCCGCCCGCACCAAGCAGGGTGAGCTGCTTGCTGGCGGTGAGGTCGAGGGTGACGCCCGGCGCGTAGCGGAGGAAACCGCCGTTGAAGTTCAGCGTGGTCGAAGGGTCGCCGAGGTTCTCCAGCGTGGAGAACTCCACCGCGCCCTCCAGCAGGTTGACCGTGCCGGAGAAGGAATTGGCGCCGGTCAACCGGAGCGTGCCCGGTCCGGTCTTGGCGACATTCACCGTGGCGTTGCCGTTCTCGATGGTGCCGGACACGAGGTGTTCGCCCGCGCCCTGGAAGGTGTAGGTGCGCGTGCCGCCCGCGAGCGAGGAGAGCGTGCCCGCGACGTGCAGCGTGCCGGCGACGGAGCGGAGCAGGTAGTTCGCGCCGCCGGTGTTCACCTGGACCAGGCCGGAGAGCGTGTTGCTGCCCGCGAGGTTCTCGATCTGCGGCGACGGATGGTTGCGGCCGTTCATCAGGAAGTCCTGCGCGACAACCACGGGACCGGCCGAGCCATCGAGCTGGAGCGTGGAGCCGAGCTGGTCGGGATGCGTGTTGTTCCGGAAACGGATGGGCGAAGCGACGTTGGCCAGCGCGCCGCTGGCCGTGACGCGGACCGCGCCGTCGTTGACCGCGAAGAACGACTCCGAGTCCAGGTTCAGCGTGCCGGAGAGCGGGTTCGCCGCCGTGAGCACGACCACGCCGCCGCCCGACTTGGTGAAGCCCTCGGTGCCGGAGAGCGGCAGCGCCAGGACGTTGGTGCCCGCCGTGGCCACGAGCGTGGGCGAACCGCCGGTGCCGGTGGAGAGCGTCAGGATCGAGCCGCCGGAAGCCTCCAGTCTCCAGGCGGAGAAGCCGTTCGTGCCGACGCTGTCGCCCAGGCGCAGCGAACCCAGGGTGCGGGAGGTGTCGAGCGTGACGACGCGATCAGCGGTCAGGTTCACCGTGGCGAAGTCGGCGGTGGACCCGGCTCCGTCGGCCACGACGCCGTTGGTCCAGTTGAGGGCGGCGCTCCAGAGACCGGAGGCGTCGTTGGTCCACACGCCGCTCTGGGCCTGGACCCGGAGCGCGGAGGCCCCGGCCAAGAGGCAGAACAGGGGCAGGCAGTTTTTGAGGGGAGTTTTCATTCTTCGTTTTGAGTCCGCGACAAATGTCCCGCCTCGTCCCCGTGGCACATCGAAGCCCGGCCGCGATCTCGGGCCCGCTCCACGGCGGAGGATTCGGGACGGATGAAGACCGGCGCGGGCGCGGAACCCTGCGGTCCTACCAACGGGCCCGCCGCTAGCGACAACCGGCGGACCCTTTTGACTACGCTCCCAGCACTTGCGCCGCCGCGACGGGGCTTTCAACGGCTTTCGTCGGCTGGCACGGGATTCACGGGAGGCGCGTCCATCCGATACCAATCCGGCGCTTACGCGTGGACTTTGATTTCACCCGGGCAGGTAATTGCGCCGTGGGCGAGGACCGCTTCGACACGGCCCAAGCCCGTCCGCCATGAACCGATTCCGTTCCCTGCTTCTCTGGTTGGCGCTGCTCCTCGGCGCTTGGCTGACTTGTTTGGAAGCGGCCGAAAAAGACATGCCCGAGCTGACACGCGCGGCGCAGGTCCGCGCGTTGTCGCAGGACGAAGCCGCCGCGAAGCGCCCGGTGCGCCTGCGGGGCACTTGGATGGGAGAAGCAGAGCCGGCCGGAGCCGGCATTCTCCGCGACGATTCGTCGGGCATCTATCTGCTCGGGCGGCCCGAACACTTCGACACCCTGGCGCGCGGCGACCAGATCGAGGTCGTCGGCGTGACCGATCCCGGCGGCTACGCGCCGTGCATGCTGGTCACGGGCGCGACGCGGCTCGGTCCGGGCGAGATGCCCGCGCCGACACGCGTCGCGGCGGACCGGCTGCTGTCCGGGGCGTTCGACGCCGAATGGGTCGAGCTGGAGGGCGTGGTGCGTTCGGTGGAGCCGGTCTGGTGGACGCGGACCAAGAGCCTGCTGGTGCTGGCGACCTGCGGCCAGCGACTCTCCGTGCAGGTCAACGCGACGCTCGCGCCCGAGGAATGGATCGACTCGGAGGTGCGCGTGCGCGGCTTCTGCTTCTACCGCTCGAACCGCAACCGCCAGGCGCTCACGCCGCACCTGCTCGTGCCGAAGGACGAGCCGCTCCAACGGCTCGTCGCGCCGCCCGGCCGCTGGGCGGAGACGCCGCCGGTGCCGGTGGCGCAGCTCTACCGCTTCGACCCCGCCGGCGACTACGGCCATCGGGTCCGCGTCGCGGGCACGGTCCTGCATTCGCGGCGGGGCGAATCGCTCTGGCTGCGCGACGGCGACCGGGGGCTGCACATCCGCTCCGGCCAGACGAACCTGACGGTCGTGCCGGGAGATTTCGTGGAGGCCGTCGGCTTTCCCAACAGCGGCGGCTACACGCCCATTCTCGAGGACGCGGTCTATCGGAGGGTCCGCTCCGGCGCGCCGCCGGAGCCGCAACCCGTGGCGACGATCGAGGACGCGCTGGAGCACGACGCCGACCTGGTCTCGGTCGAGGCGCGGTTGACCGATCTGCGGCAGACTCCGGACGGCTGGGCGCTGGGCCTGGACCTGGGCGACCGCGTGGTGCGCGGGCTGGTGACGCTGCCCAACGGCTTCTCTCCCTTCTCGGAATGGCGCGTGGGCAGCCGCGTGCGCGCGACGGGCATCTGCACCGTGCTTTCGGAAAACGCAGACCTGGGCAGCGGCGTGCTGGAGCCGGACACCTTCCAGCTCCTGCTCCGCTCGGCCTTCGATCTGGAGGTCATCGAGGCTCCGCCGTGGTGGACGCCCGAACGGACCATCCGGCTGCTCGTCGGCGTCGCGCTCGGCCTGGCCGGCGTGGTCGGCTGGATCATGGTGGCCGCACGGTTGCGCCTGCGCGAACAGGAGGCGCGCCGCCGCACGGCGGAGGCGGAGTTCGCCGCCATGCTCGCCGAACGCAGCCGCATCGCCCGCGAGATCCACGACACGCTGGCGCAGGGGCTCGGCGCGATCTCGATGCACCTTGAACTCGTGAAGCACCAGATGCCCGAGGCGCCCGGCGAGGCGGCCAAGCACCTGGCTATCGCCCACGAGGTCGCGCGCGGCAGCCTCGCCGAGGCCCGGCGCTCCATCTGGAACATGCGCTCGCAGGCGTTGGAGAACCATTCACTGGCTGGCGCGCTGAAGGACGTCGTGGAACAAGTGCGGCGCGGCGACACGCCCGCGACCGAGTTCGACGTGCTGGGCAGGACGCGACGCCTTTCCGCCGCGCTGGAGAACACCCTGCTCCGCGTTGGCCAAGAAGCCATCACCAACGCACTGCGGCATTCCGGCGCGGCCCGCGTGAAGGTGTGGCTCGAATTCGCGGAACGCTCCGTCCGGCTACGGGTCGAAGACGATGGCAAGGGCTTCGATCCCGAACATCCCCCCGCCAGCGAAGGCGGCTTTGGCCTCATCGGCATCCGCGAACGCGTCGCCGAGGTCGGCGGCCGCGTAACCTTCGAGAGCGCCCCCGGCCGGGGCACGAAGCTGACGGTGGAAGCGCCGTTGCCCACCGCGGAGCCCGACATCGCCGACGCCTCCTGATACGCGGGATTCCGTAGGAAGGCCGGACTGGATGCTCCCAACCGAGTTCCCGCTGGAATTCCAAACCGCCACAGTCATGTTCCGCACCAGCAAAGGAGCCTGCTGAAATCCCGGGAAAGGTCCGGGCAACACAGCCCTCCAACAGTGCTGGAACTTGATCATCCATGAACTGGAATCGCGATGAAGTGAGCCTGCTGCTCACCGCCAAAATCACCACTGAACCGTTGGAGGAAGGCCGACAACTTACCATTGTTCACTTTGAGGACGCGCTGATGCGATACGAGTTGTGGATAGACGAGAACGGCGTGTTTCTGGCGGCTGATCCCGAAAGGCCTATCCAGGGGCTCCCTTCTTTCGAGATCTCACTGCCATGCACAACTCTTGCGCCGGTGCGACGCCTCGGAATGCCAACGGGACTGGGCATGTATTCAGGGCCGGTCAGTTCCGCCACGCTCCGTTTCTCAGTTACTCGGCGCGAAGATGGGAACATCTCGTTGTCCGGAGCTTGGGGCGGATTAACTGCTGCCCAAGGATGAACCGAAGCTGTCACCCAACCGTGTCCCGCAAACACCTTTGAGGGTTGTTGGGGACTGGGCTCAGATCCGCCAGCTCTGCTCGATGAACCCGGACGACTCCGCGTGATGAAAGGCCTGCCATTCGACACAGCAGTGCTCGCCCCACTGCATGGCCTTCGACGAAACGTCGTCGGCCATCGGACTCGGGGCCGTTGTCTGGAATCCGAACATTCGCCGGCAGGCCCGATCCCCCGGTTGTGGCATTGCCATGGCGACGCCCGCGACTACGGTTCGGCCCCGTGGCCAACGTCTCCTCCATCTCCCGCATCGTCGGCGTGCTGACCTTCGCCGCCGGCTTCGTTTCCATGTCCAACGCCGCCTCCTCGCCCTTGAAGTATCCCGAGACCCGCAAAGACGCCGTCGTCGAAACCCTCCACGGCGTCGAAGTGCCCGATCCCTACCGTTGGCTGGAGGACGACAACGCGCCCGAGACCAAGGCCTGGGTGGAGGCGCAGAACAAGGTGACCTTCGGTTATCTCGCCACGATCCCCGAACGCGAACGCATCCGCGCCCGGCTGGAAGCGCTGTGGAACTTCGAGCGCTTCGGCCTGCCGTCCAAACACGGTAACCGCTACTTCATCAGCCGAAATTCCGGCCTCCAGAACCAGGCGGTGCTCTACACGATGGAGTCGCTCACGGCCGAACCCAAGGTGCTGCTTGATCCCAACACGCTGTCCGCCGACGGCACGGTGGCCCTCTCCGGCACGGAGATCTCCGAGGACGGCAAGCTGCTGGCCTACGGTATTTCCCGCTCGGGCTCCGATTGGCAGGAATGGCTCGTCCGCGACATCGCCACGGGCAAGGACCTGCCGGACAAGATCGAGTGGGTGAAGTTCTCCAGCGCGTCGTGGCTGAAGGACGGCAGCGGCTTCTTCTACAGCCGCTACGACGCGCCGACGGAGGAGACGAAGCTCTCCAAGGCGAACTACTTCCACAAACTCTACTTCCACAAGCTCGGCACCCCGCAGTCCGAGGACCGGCTGGTCTATCATCGGCCCGACCAGAAGGAGTGGAACTTCGGCGCCGGCGTCACCGATGACGGCCGCTACCTGATCATCACATCGTCGCAGGGCACCGATCCGAAGAACCGCGTCTTCTACGTCGATCTCCAGGACTCGGCCTGGACGGTGAAGCCGTTGCTGACCGACTTCGACGCCGACTACAGCTTCGTGGACAATGAAGGCCCGGTCTTCTGGTTCCGCACCGACCTGAACGCCCCGCGCAACCGCGTCATCGCCATCGACACCACCCAGCCCGAACGCGCGAATTGGAAGGAACTGATTCCCCAGACCGACGACACGCTCCAAGGCGTCAGCACCGTGGGCGGCCAGTTCTTCCTCACCTACCTGAAGGATGCCCGCAGCGTGGTGAAGATCCACAAGCTGGACGGCGCCTTTGTCCGCG
Source organism: uncultured bacterium (assembly GCA_965650815.1). Classification (GTDB taxonomy): domain Bacteria; phylum Verrucomicrobiota; class Verrucomicrobiia; order Limisphaerales; family CANJSG01; genus CANJSG01. The sequence goes on along the minus strand of CBFGQE010000083.1, from coordinate 4,110 downwards.
AACTGCCGTTGCCCGGCATCGGCAGCGCCGGCGGTTTCGGCGGCAAACGCACGGACACGGAAACCTTCTTCAGCTTCAGCGGCTACACCACGCCCGCCACCAGCTACCGGCTCGACCTCAAGACCGACGAGACCACCGTCTTCCGCAAGCCGAGCCTGTCCTTCAACTCCGACAACTACGAGACCCGCCAGGTCTTCTTCACCAGCAAGGACGGCACGCGCGTTCCGATGTTCATCACCGCGCGCAAGGGGCTGGACCTCGACGGCTCCAATCCGACGCTCCTCTACGGCTACGGCGGCTTCAACATCAGCCTCACCCCCGGCTTCTCCACCGCCGTCGCCGGCTGGTTGGAACTCGGTGGCGTCTATGCCGTGGTCAACCTCCGTGGTGGCGGCGAATACGGTGAGCAATGGCACAAGGCCGGCACGAAGCTGCAAAAGCAGAACGTCTTCGACGACTGCATCGCTGCGGCCGAATACCTCGTGAAGGAAAAGGTCACGAACCCGAAGAAGCTCGCGCTCATGGGCGGCAGCAATGGCGGCTTGCTGGTCGGCGCGGTGGTCAATCAGCGGCCCGATCTCTTCGCCGCCGGTCTGCCAGCTGTGGGCGTGATGGACATGCTCCGTTTCCACAAGTTCACCATCGGCTGGGCCTGGACCAGCGACTACGGCACGCCGGAGAACCCGGAGGAATTCAAGGCCCTCCACGCCATCTCGCCCTATCACCAGCTCAAGCCCGGCACGAAGTATCCCGCCATCCTCGTCACCACCGGCGACCACGATGACCGCGTGGTTCCCGCCCACAGCTTCAAGTATGCGGCCCGCCTCCAAACCGTGCAGGCCGGCGAAGCCCCCGTGCTCATCCGCATCGAGACCAAGGCTGGCCACGGCGCGGGCAAACCCACCGGCAAGATGATCGAAGAAGCGGCGGACAAGTGGGCCTTCCTCTTCGAGAACCTGGGGATGCGGCGGTAGCCGCTGTAGGCCGGGTTCCCCAACCCGGCGAGGCCGCGAAGCCACCGAAGAGATCCCATTGGCGAAACGCGCCTGTAGGCAGGAGGACGGCGCCCGGTCGGGGGACCGGGCCTACAACGCACCTACGCCCAGCCCACGGCTTGCCCGGCTTCCGCCGATGGGCCATCGTGCCGATATGAAGACGGTCGAGATCGAGGCGAACATCGCAGCGGGCGGGGTGCTGAAGCTGGACCACCTGCCCTTCGCGGAAGGCGAGAAGGTGCATGTGGCGATCTCGACCAAGTCGCCTGCACCGTCGGCCGTTCAGCCGGTTCGTCGTCTGGGGCTGGGTGAGCACGCGGGGCAGGCGTGGATGAGCGAGGATTTTGACGCACCCTTGCCGGAAGCCTTCTGGACGAGTGGGAAATGAACCTCCTGCTCGATACCCACATCCTGGTCTGGTTGGACTCGGATCAGAAGCGGCTCCCCGGTCACGTTGCTTCGGCGCTGCTTGATCCGGAAAATCGGCTCCTCATCAGCGTGGCGAGCTTGTGGGAAATGCAGATCAAACTTCAGCTCGGGAAACTGCGTCTCCCATCTCCGCTGGAAGAATTGGTCCGGCGTCAGCGCACCGGCAATGCAGTGGAATTGGTGGAGGTCCGCATCGAACATGTCTTGGCCGTTGGTCAGCTTCCCTCCCATCACAACGATCCCTTCGACCGGTTGATCGCGGCCACGGCCATCGTGGAGGACGCGCGATTGGTCACGGCAGATCGGGTTTTCGAGACCTATCCGGTCCGGCTCTTCCAAGCGAACTGACGGGAGATGTCTGAACTTCGCTTGAGCCAAGACCCGCTCAAACTCCTCTTCATCTGTAGCCGCAACCGATGGCGGAGCCGGACGGCGGAGGAAATCTTCCAGGGGACGCCCGGTTGGGAGGTGCGCTCGGCGGGCACGTCGGAGCAGGCGCGCATCCGGGCTTCGGAGAAGCTGCTGCTCTGGGCCGACGTGGTCTTCGTGATGGAGAAACGCCACGCCGAGATCCTGCGGGAACGCTTCCCGGACGCGGTGGACCGCCTGGAGATCGTCTGCCTCCAGATCTCTGACGACTACGAGTTCATGGACCCGGAACTGGTGGCGCTGCTCCAAGCCCGTGTGGCGGAATACTTGGGCGAAGTTTAGCGTCAGCGGGGCGCTGGGAGCCGGCCAACAAAAAGGGACCGCCGGGCGGCGGTCCCTGCAAAAGAACGGGGTCCTGTCCCGGTTTTCAGAGCGGACGGAGAGACACGTTGCGGAAGGCGACGGGGTCGCTGTGGCCGGCGAATCCGAAGTGGCCGCTGGTGCGGTTCATTCCGGGATGGGCTTTGCCGCCCATGAAGTCCTTCACCTTCGACACGTCGGTGTCGAGGATCACGGTGCCGTTGAGCTCCACCTTCAGCTTCGTTCCCTGCACGGTGACTTCCTGGAAGTTCCATTCACCGGCGGGGCGCTGGTAACCGCGGGTGGCGGCGACCATGCCGTAGGCCGAGCCGTGGAACTGGCGGGGATCGAGCTTGCCGTGCTTTTTCTCCGCGCCGGAGTCCTCCAGCACCTGGAGCTCGCACAGGCCGACATAGGCGGTGTCGCCCTCGCCGGGATAATGGATCGCCAAGCCGTTGTTGCCACCGGGAGGCGCCTTGAACTCGAAGCGGACCTGATAGCTGGAGAACTGGTCCTTGGTGTAGATGGTGCCGCCCTTGCCCGGGAGGCAGACCACAGCGCCGTCCACGATCTGGTAGTTGTCCACGGGACCGGCCCAGCCGGTGAAATCCTTGCCGTTGAAGACGGACTTGAAGCCGTCCTTGGACTTTGACGCGAGGTAGCGGTTGGCCTCGGCCGCGCCGATTTCACGGACGAAGACGTTCTTCCAGCGGATCTCGCCGCCGTGGGTCTGGAGCTGGATGGGGCCCTTGGCCGGGACCGGGAGCTTGCGGTCGTAGTAGTTCTCCATGATGGCGTGATCGACGACGAGCTTGCCGTTCAGCCAGACGCTCACGCGGGAACCGACCATGAGGATGCGGAACTTGTTCCATTCGCCGAACGGCTTGTCGGCCAGGACGAGCGGGTCTTTGCCCGGCGCGCCGGGGCTGTTGTTCCAGAGGCCGCCGGAACCCTTGTCGCCGCCGATGCTGAACTTCTCCTTCTCGGTGTAATCCCAGATCTGCACCTGGGGCACGCCACGCAGGTAGATGCCGGAATCGGCCTTGGCCACGGTCTTGTATTCCAGCACCAGCTCGAAGTCGCCGTAGTCCTTGATCGTGGTGGCGTATTTGCCGTGGCCGTCGTTGACCAGCTCGCCGTTCTCCACGCTCCAGTGCTTGCGCATGTCGGCGGTCCATTCGGCGTCGAGCTTGTTGCGTTCGGCGTCGGGCAGGGCGAGCCACTTGCGGTGGTCGTAGGTGTCGCCGCCGCGCCAGCCGGAGAGGTCCGTGCCGTTGAAGAGCGGTTGGAAGCCGCTGGGCGGGACGTTGAGGCTCTGGCAGGCGGTGCCGCCGAAGACGAGGAGCACGGCGGCGAGGGCCGGGGCGAGGAAGCGGGGCAGTGGTTTCATGCGTTGAAGATGGTTGCGTCGGCGCACGGATGGACGCCGAGGCAAGGTCGCGATTCAAGGCCAGCGCGTTTTCCGGCGACATCCCCCGAAACGGGCCGGTGAAGGCGCGGAGCTTTGCTTTCGCCGCACCTGCCGCAGCGTGCTACTTCTTTTGGCAAAGCCCGCGAATCTTTACCGCGCAGTCCGATTGAATCCGCCCAGCCAGCCCCGCGTCCGTTGGAGGATTTTCTCCATGTGCCCGAACCGTCCATCGCCGCCCCGCTCCTGGCTCCTCCGCTCTGTGGGGGCAGCATGGCTCTGGGCCGGAACCTTGAGCGGTTGGGCGGAACCGGCGCGTTATGACCGCGACATCCAGCCGCTGCTGAAGGCGTATTGCTACGATTGCCACGGCGAGAAGCGGCAGAAGGGCGAAGTCAACCTGGAGACCTTCACCGACGAGGCCTCGCTCTACCGCAATCCGAAGCTCTGGGAAAACGTCCTGCGCCAGATGCAGGACCATGAGATGCCTCCGAAGAACAAGCCCCAGCCTTCGGCCGAAGAGCTGGAGCGGTTGACCGGTTGGCTCGA
>CBFGQE010000082.1:0-9943 GCA_965650815.1 uncultured bacterium | reverse complement strand
GTCGCCAACGCGACCGAGGCGTTGCCGGAGAAACCCACCGTCAGCGACGCGAAGGACTTCTGGTCGTTCCGGCCGCTCCAGGTCCAGCCCGTGCCCGTGCCCGCCGTGAAGTCCGGCCGCAACGAAATCGACGCCTTCATCCTCTCCGTGCTGGAACAACGCGGACTCTCCCCGAATCCCGAGGCGGACCGCCGCACCTTGATCCGCCGCGTGACCTTCGACCTGACCGGTCTTCCGCCGACGCCGGAGGAGATCGAAGCCTTCCTGCGCGACGAGTCCCCAACCGCCTACGAGGCGCTGGTGGACCGGTTGCTCGACTCTCCGCGCTTCGGCGAGAAGTTCGGCCGCCATTGGCTGGACGTCGTCCGTTACGCCGACACGGCGGGCGACAGCTCGGACTACCCCATCCCGCAGGCAGCGCGTTATCGCGACTACGTCATCGCCGCCTTCAACGCCGACAAGCCCTACGACCGCTTCGTCCGCGAACAGCTCGCCGGCGATCTCCTGCCGTGGCGGCAGCGGGACGAACGGAACGAGAACCTGATTGCCACCGGCTTCATCGCGTTGTCGCGCCGCTTCGGCGTGGGCGAAGGCCAGTTCGAGCTCACGATCGACGACACCATCGACACGCTCTCCAAATCCCTGCTCGGTCTCACCGTCAGTTGCGCCCGCTGCCACGACCACAAGCACGATCCCGTGTCCCAGCGCGACTACTACGCGCTCTACGGCATCTTCCACAGCACCCGCTACCCCTTCCCCGGCGCGGAGGTGGAGCAACGCCCGCGCGACCTCGTGCCGCTGCTGTCGGACGACGAGGTCGAACGGTTGCTGAAGCCCACCCGAGCGGAGATCGCCGAGATCGACGCCCGCATCCGCGCCTTGTCCGCCGCCACCAACGCTCCCGAGAGCGAGCTGGCGCGGCTGAAGCGCCAGCGCCGCGAACGCCTCGACGATGCTCCGGAGATCCCCAGCGCCTTCGCCGTCGCCGAGGGCCGCGCGGAGAATTCGCCCGTCTTCCTGCGCGGCGAGAAATGGCGGCCCGGCCCGGTCGTCCCACGCGGCTTTCTGGAAGTGCTGGGCGGCCAAACGGTGCCGACCGGCTCCACCAACAGCGGCCGGCTCGAGCTCGCCGACTGGATCGTCTCCCCGGACAATCCGCTGACCGCGCGCGTCTTCGTCAACCGCGTCTGGCAATGGACCTTTGGCCGGGGCCTCGTCGCGACCGCCAATGACTTCGGCACCCACGGCCGTGCGCCTTCGAACCCGGCTCTGCTCGATCATCTCGCCGGTCGCTTCGTCCGCGACGGCTGGTCCACCAAGCGGCTCGTCCGGCTCCTCGTCACCTCGCGGACCTACCGCCAATCCAGCGACGCCTACGGCCCGAACCTTCTCGCCGATCCCGACAACGCCCTGCTCTGGCGCCACGACCGCCGCCGTCTTTCCGCCGAGGAACTGCGCGATTCAGCGCTCTTCGTCAGCGGCCGGTTGGACCTCGATCCCGGCCTCTTCCATCCCTTCCCGCCGAAGAGCCGGTGGAACTTCACCCAGCACTTCCAGTTCACCGCCGACTACGCCACCGACAAACGCTCGGTCTATCTCATGCAGCAGCGCATCCAGCGGCAGCCGTTCCTCGCGCTCTTCGACGGCGCGGACCCGAACGCCAGCACCGCCGAGCGCACCCTCACCACCAGCCCGCTCCAATCGCTCTATTTCCTCAACCACCCGTTCACCCACGGGCACGCCGCCGCCTTCGCCGAACGCATCGCCCGTATCGCCACGAATCCGGCCGACCAGATCGAAGCCGCCTGGAGACTGGCCTACGGCCGCAGTGCCACCCACGAAGAACGGACCGCCGCGCTGGAACACTTGTCGCAAACCCCGTCTTCCCGGGCCGCCTGGGAAAGCTTGGCCCGCGCGCTCCTCGCCTCGAACGAATTCGCGTTCATCGACTGAGCCGGGCCGGCGGGAAGCGACTCCCTCTATCCACTGGAGTCTCCCGGAGCCTTTTGCCAGCTTCGCGCCGCTGGCGGCCGACGGGGACTCAGATCCGGAACGGCCGCCTCCCCGAATCGACGTGCCATGATCCACCATCACCGTCTCCTGCTCGCCCTGCTGTTGCTCGCCTTGGTGCCGCCGTCCCGCGCGCAGTTCACGCCCGCGACCAACGGCCTCTACGCCCGGTTCACGACCACGCTGGGCGAATTCACCTGCCGCCTCCGGCCCGACCTCGCGCCCCGCACGGTGGCCAACTTCGTCGGGCTGGCCGAGGGTTCCCGGCCGTTCATCGACTTTTCAAAGGGCCAGCTTACGAGCCGGCCGTTCTACACCAACATCCTCTTCCACCGGGTCATCTCGAACTTCGTGATCCAGGCCGGATCGCCCAATGGGCGGGGCACGGACGGGCCGGGCTACACCTTTGGCGACGAGTTCTCGCCGCAGCTCCGCCACAACGGTCCCGGCCTGCTGTCGATGGCGAACACCGGCGCTCCCAAGTCGAACGGCAGCCAGTTCTTCGTCACCCTCGCCGCGACGCCCTGGTTGAACGACGTCCACTCCATCTTCGGCTCCGTGGTGGACGGCATGGCCGTCGTCGAGGCCATCGGCAAGACCCCCACGACCAACAGCGTCCCGACGACGCCGGTCTCCATCCAGAAGCTGGAGATCCTGCGCATCGGCGCGGAGTTCGCCGCCTACGATCCGAGCATCGTATCGCCGCCTTTGCCCGTCACCCGTTCCATGCCGCTCTCGCTCACCTCGATGACGAAGTCCAACGTGACCCTGGCCTGGACGCGTGGAACCAACTGCGCCTACCGCGTCGGCCGCGCGCCCGTCCTGGGCACCAACTGGCTCGTCTCGAACGAATTCGTGAGCCAGACCGCAACCGTTTTCGGGGCCGGCACCACCAACTCCAGCTACTACTTTTTCCTCCTCGAGAACGAATATCATCCGGTGGACTGGTAGGAGCCGCAGGGAATCGGACCGCACCCCGGAAAGCCTTCTCTTGTTTCCGCCCCGTTGTTGCAATTCGATTGCACAATCAACTTGCATAAAAGCCACACCCCGGGTTCACTGAACGCGCCTTTCGACCATGCGCGCGCCGCCTCCCATCCCCGGTCTGCTCCATCGCTGGATGGCCGCCGGGCTGTTGGCCGCGATCCTCTCCGTGCTCCTCCTCTCCGTCCTGCCGAAGGCGCATGACGAGATCCATTGCGATGCCCACGAACCCGAGCACGTCTGCGCCGTCACGCTCTTCAGCCACGGTCAGGTGGACTTCGCCGATGGCTTCGTGCCGCTGCCGGGCCGTGAGTTGGCCCGGAGCATCGTGACCGAGGTCGATCCGTCCGTGTTTCTCCCCAGCGGAGTCTCCCGCCTCCAGCCCGCGCGCGGGCCACCCGCTGCCGCCTGATCCCCTCCTCCGTTCCGTGCTGAACGCCGCTCTCGGCGCTCGGACCACGGGCGTCCCGTTCCGCTTTCGTCTCCGAGTCCGGCCTCCTAGTGCCCGGCGGAGAAACGCGGACGGGTGGTAACGCCCTTCCGACGCGGGCTTGGCCCCGGCGCACCGCACGATCCCCGTCCGTTCCCAGCCGAAAACCGTTTTCGGTCGCCCGTCGGCGGAGCCTTGGCTCCGTGGCGTCGCGTCCGCACGCAGATCCTTTGTCCATGAAACTCCAGAACATCCTCCCCCTCGCCGCCGCGCTCGCCTCCATCTCCGCCGCCCGCGCCGAGATGCTGAACACCTACATCGGCATCGACAGCCGCGAGATCCTGCCGTCCGGCGTCTATGCCGGGTTGCCGAACCCGAACTTCGGCCGCCTGACCTTCCTCCACGCGCACCCCTACTTCGACGTCCTGCCGAACAACCACTACCACGGTATCGGCTCGTGGACCTATCTCGGCCCGGCCAACGCCGCCGTGGCCACCAACAGCAACGCCGGCAACCGCATCCCCGAGGTTTACACCGCGCTGCCCCCGCTCACGCTCGTCTCCGCCACCGCCGCCTATCCCGCCTACGCGGGCCGCCTCATGAGCCTCAAGACCGAGGAAAGCTACAGCGACATGCGCCTGCGCCCGACATGGGACCTGAAGCAATACCCCACGAACACGGCGGAATACTACATGTTCATCAGCAGTGCTGGCACGCGGACCAATTCCTTCGCCGGTGTCCGCCCCGCGCTCCACCTGATCGCCAAGACCGAGGGTCTCAGCATCGGCGTCTCGACGAACGTCAACATGGTCTCCCAGCCCGGCGACCGGCTCGAACTCGGCGAAGGCGACGCCTGGGAAACAACCCCGCTCTTCTCCGTGGCGGGCGACGCCCCGGCCGGCACCTACAGCGCCACCTTCAAGCTCGTGGACCTCAACGCGGCCAACACCGCCACCAACGAAAGCGGCATCTTCCATCTCGATTTCCGCGTGCAGCCCGCGCCCACGCTCGCCATCGAGGACAGCGTCAAGATCGCCGTCCCCCTCGTGACCGACGGCTACGTCCTGCAATACGCGGCCGCCGCCTCCGGCCCGTGGACCAGCCTCACCAACCTCCAGCACACGGTCGAACGCGTCGGCTCGGGCGAAGCCGCCCAACAGACCAACCAGCGCTACTACACGATCAAGCGCACGGGCGACATGCAGTTCTTCCGCATGGCGAAGCCGTGATCTGAATCCTCGTCCTCCTCCGCCTCCTCGTCTTCGTCCGCTTTTGAACGGTCCGGATGACGAGGAGGAAGAGGAAGAGGAGGACGAAGAACCCTTTGAAACGAATTCTGCCGGATGGCGGAAGGAGCGGTCGCCGCGTTGAAAACCAACCGTGTGTGCGGCGACCGCTCCCGATCCGCCAATCCCCGTTCCGCAATGAAGCCGTTTGTTCTCTCGGTTGAAGCAAAATCCCCATTGGCCACAGCCGGCGTGGGGAGGCGATCCGGTTGGGGTGTCGGGGAAATGGTCGCCTCTCCACGTCGGCTGTGCTTGATCGGCTGGCTCCTGTTCTCCTGGGCCACGGACTGCGCCCGGGCCCAGCACCTCCACGTCCAGGTCCAGTTCAACACCGCTTCCGGTTGGAGCCTCTTCTGGCAGGACTTCGATGCCGGAGCCTTTCCCGCAGACGCCCACACCCAACCGCTCGGCTCCGTCGCGCGACGCCGCATGGTCGCCGATCCCGCGTTGACCAACGTCCTCGTCGCCCCCGACCACGCGGCATGGACGCTCCCGCAGTTCGACGAGCCGGGCCTGCCTTCCCTCGGCCTCGGCAGCCAAGGCACGCCCGGCGCGTTTGCCGGTGGATCGCTCCGCTTGCGCCTGGCCAGCTTCGTCGGCCCCGGCCACTTCGCCCTGCACACCAGCGGCACCTTCGGCGAAACGCATGTCCATATGGCCACCCGCGACGGTTTGGATGCCGGCGACGCGCTCACGCTGTCCTTCCCCGGTGGCCACGAACACGCGAACTGGAGCTTCACCCGGCCCGGACTCTACGAACTGGGCTTCGTGGCCGAAGGCACGCTCGCATCCACCGGCCAACCCACGAACAGCTCCGTGACCATCTTCCGTTTCCGTGTCGCCGAGATCGCCCCTCCCCGCCTCCGCATCGTCGAGCAAGGGGATCGACAAATCATCGTCGTCGAAAGCGAAGCCAACCTCCCTCTGCGTCTCGAAACCGCCACCGAACTCCCGCACTGGTCCGGCGTCACGAACCGCTGGCAGATGGACCCCTCCTGGTCGTGGACCAACATCCTCGGCGGTTCCCCCCGTTTTTTTCGCGTCTCCCATCCGCTTCCATGAAACGCCCCCTGCTTCCCTCCCTCGTCGCCGCGCTGGTGGCCCTGGTCGCCGCCGTTGGCTGCCGCCCCGAATCTCACGCCGCGCTGACCTCGCTCCTACGCACCATCACCACCAAGCCCCAGTAGAGCCCAACTCGATGAAACGCATCCGTATCTTCATGAAACCGCTGAAGTCGCGATTTTCCACCTGCACGCCTCCCCGTTCGCCATCGCGGTCGCGATCCCTTGCCTGGGTCACATCCTCGGTGCTGTTGGCCTGCGGGCTGCATTCCTCCGCCGTCGCCGCCGACGGCCCGGCTCCCTCCAGCCAAGAGCGGCGCGTCGTCTCCGGCGTCCACGCCGACGCCATTTCGGTCTTCTCCGAGAACGGCGGCCTCGTGCTCGGCACGAAAGCCGACGTCGATGGAGGCCTGGGCGTCCGCCTGAATCCGGTGCTGATCGCCTACAACGTCGAGGAAAGCCGCAAGACCACGGTGCCGAACCTTCCGAGCTATGCCTTCCTCGGAACGACCGGCGGCGAGGTGTGGATCGCCCCGGAGGCCAATCCCAACGAGCCCGTCCTCTGGCCCGGCTTCAGCACCGAGGACGTGCCCAACGGCGCAGCGGACGGCAACCAGCTGACCCTCCGCCTGGAATCCGTCACCGGCCCCGGCACGCTGCACATCTACCAGACCGGCGCATTTGGCGAACCGGTCCGCCGCTTCAGCAGCACCGGCACGGATTTCCGTGAGTGGACCTTGGCCAACGGCAACCACGCCCATGCGAACTGGGCCTTCTCCGCCGCCGGCGCCTACACGCTGACCTTCAGCGCCAGCGCCCTGACCAACGGCGTCTCGCTGTCCACCACGCAGAGCTACGCCTTCGTCGTCGGCAACGTGCCCGCACCCGTCGCGACCACCGTGACCCTGACGGCCACCACCAACAGCAGCGTCCAGGGCGGCGCCGTGGGGCTCCAGTCCACCGTCACCCCGGCCAACGCCGTCGGTTGGGTCGAGTTCCGCGATGGCAGCACCGTGCTGGGCCACGACGTCGTCAACGCCGGTTCCGCGGCCCTGATCACCACGAACCTTGCGCTTGGCGTCCGGTCTGTGACCGCCCGCTTTGTTCCGCAGTGGCTGAACGATTTCACGGTCTCCACGTCGGAGCCGGTGACCCTGAGCGTGACCGACCCGAGCGGCGTTCCCTTCGCCGTCACCGGGATTGCGACATCCTACCTGCCCGGCGACACGCTGCAGGCCCGGATCGCAGGGGCGACTCTCGCTGAGGGGCAGGAAATCGAGTGGCGGATTCGCCCGGTCGGGACGCCCCACGCAGGAACGATCATTGGGCGCTTCGTCCCAGAGGCCAACACCCCGGACGCGCGGGCTGGACGTCTCGATCTGCGGATGGACGCGTCCTACGACGGCTACGAGTTGCAGGCCGCACTCATGCAAGATGGCCAGGCGATGGGCACGACCACGTGGGCTGGGCCGATCCTGGTGTCCGACGCAGTCGAACCACTCTCGCTCAGCTACGTTGGACCCATTCCGTTCCGCCTCGGTGACACGGCGACGCTGGTCGCCACCGGCCGGGAACTCGCCGTCGGGGAGAGTCTCAGGGTCGTGCTCAATCCGTCCTTCGGACACTTCAGCCTGTGGAACCCAGCGGGCTTCCCCTCGATCAACGACCGCACGTTCGCCTTCGAGTTGCCCGGCAACGGCAACTACCCGCTAGCTCTCCAAGTGGTGCGAGACGGACTTGTCGTGGCGCAATCGGCGCCGCTCATGGTCGATTTTTCGCCCCATGAGTTCTTCTTCCAAGGCATGCAGCCTGTTTACCGGGCGGGCCAAACGTTGCGCGCCACGATGACGGTCGCTCCCGACCTCGGAGAGAGGGTGACCTACTCGTGGGCGATGTATGACGACTACGAGAACCCGATGAAGATCGCGCAGGGGGAGGCCGGCCGGACATTCGAGATGCCGGTCACCGCCGACATGAACGGCAAGCGGATGTTCATCCAGGCCAACGTGGCCTACGCGAGCGGCAACATGGCCCTGGTCGGAGGAGCCTATCCTTACCTCACGGTGACGACCAATTCGGCGCAGCTCTTCATGTTCAGCTCGCTCCCCGATCACTACCACCAGGGTTCGCCGGTGAACCTTCAGTTGGCCGCGGACCCGGCGTTGGTCGAGGGAGATTCCGTCGCGTGGGAATGGCGCTGGCCGGGCATGGGCTGGGAACCGCTTCCCCAAGCCGCCGGGCTGAGCCATCGGCTCACCGCCGAACAGGCGATGGAGGGGCTCGAAGTGCGGGCCAAGCTGACCTTCGCCGGGTCCGGGGGCGATCCGATGATCGCCGGTCCGGTGATGGTCCATGTCGATGATCACGGTTTCCCGGCCGTCCAGCAGCCGACGATCACGGGTGAAGTTTCCGTCACCGAAGGCGAGGCCGTCGGTCTGGCACGCGGGCTTCCGACCAATGCGGCCACCGTCCTCACGACACACCGCTGGGAGCGGAAGGCCGCCGGCAGCCCGGTGTTTTCCCCCATCGACGGAGAGACGAACGCGCTGTTGTCATTCGCGGCCACCCTTGCCGATGACGGCGCCGAGTATCGCGTCTCCATCCTGAAACCGAATGGAACGGTGGCCTACGGTCCTTCGCCGTCGGTCGTGCTCTCCGTCCGCGCCAAGGACCTGTCCCTCGCCATCGCCAACGGCGAGGCCACGCTGATGCTCTCCACCCAGAACGGCGTGGTCTATCAGCTCGAAACCGCACCGGCGATCACGGGTCCGTGGAACGACATCGGCACCCCAATCCAAGGCACCGGCCAGGCCGTTCCGGTCATCGTGCCCCTCGTCGGCCCCGCCGGGTTCTTCCAGTGGCGCGTGGTCGAGAACCCCTGACCCGGCTCACACCCGCAGGCGGAGCGGCGGAGCTTCGCCTGCGGTCCGTTTTCACAACCCATTTCCAGGACACCCATCCCATGAAGAAATCCAATCGGCTCCCCGTCACCGTGCTCTCCGGCTTCCTCGGCGCCGGCAAGACCACCTTGCTCAACCACGTCCTCCACAACCGCGAGGGCCTCAAGGTCGCCGTCATCGTCAACGACATGTCCGAGGTCAACATCGACGGCGCCATCATCGGATCCGAGGCCGCGCTCAGCCGCACCGAGGAGAAGCTCGTCGAGATGCAGAACGGCTGCATCTGCTGCACCCTCCGCGAAGACCTGCTCAAGGAGGTCCGCGCCCTCGCCGCGCAGAAGAAGTTCGACTACCTGCTGATCGAATCGACCGGCATCTCGGAGCCGCTGCCCGTGGCCGAGACGTTCACCTTCATGGACGAAGACGGCATCAGCCTGTCCGACTTTGCCCGGCTCGACACCATGGTCACGGTGGTGGACGCGGCCAACTTCCTGAAGGAATACCAACGCGCCGATTCGCTGGCCGACCGGGGTTCCGCCCTGGGCGAGGAAGACACCCGCACCGTCTCCGAGCTGCTGGTGGACCAGGTGGAGTTCTGCGATGTGCTGGTGCTGAACAAAACCGACCTCGTCACGCCCGAGAAGCGGGGAGAACTGCGTTCCATCCTCGCCACCTTGAATCCCCGGGCCCAGATCGTGGAATGCAGCCGGGGCCGGGTCCCGCTGAAGGAGCTGCTCAATACGAAGAGGTTCGACTTCGCCAAGGCCTTCGAGGCGCCCGGCTGGCTCAAGGTGCTGCGCGGCGAGGAAGCGCCCGAGACCGAGGAGTTCGGCATCGGCAGCTTCGTCTATCGCGCACGGCGTCCGTTCCATCCGCAGCGGTTCTTCGACTTCCTCAACGTGGCCGATCCGCTCTGCTGGAAGGGCATGCTCCGCAGCAAAGGCCACTTCTGGCTCGCGTCGCGTCCCGACCAGGCCGGGCTCTGGCAGCAGGCCGGCGGCAGCGGGGTGCATTCCTGCGCCGGATTCTGGTGGGCGGCGGTGGACCGCTCGCAATGGCCCACGGAGGCGGCGTCGTTGCAGCGCGTCCAGGATCTCTGGGTGGAGCCGTTCGGTGACCGACGGCAGGAGCTGGTCTTCATCGGCCGCAAGCTCGACGAGCAACGCATCCGCGCAGCGCTCGATGCCGCCCTTCTGACCTCCGTGGAGATGACGCGCGGCCAGGAGCAGTGGGAAGCGTTGCCCGATCCGTTCCCGGCGTGGAACGCGATGC
>CBFGQE010000081.1:0-9964 GCA_965650815.1 uncultured bacterium | reverse complement strand
CCACGACCGAAGGAGCCAAAGGCGGTGCCGCCGCACCCGCCGCCAACAGCGACAAGCTGGAAACGCTCCTCGCTTTGGACGCCCTGCAAGTGGAGCTGGGCTACGCTCTGGTCTGCTTGGCCGATGCGAAGAAGGGCGGCGATCTGTTGGAGCGCGTGACCGGGGTGCGGAAGACCTTCGCCTCCGAGATGGGCCTGGTGATTCCGCCGATCCGGCTGCGCGACAACCTGCAATTGGAGGCCAACCAATATCGGTTCCTGCTGAAAGGCAACGTGATGGCCCAGGGCGAATTGATGCCCGGCCATTGGCTGGCGATGAACGCCACCAACAGCAAGACCACGCTGCGCGGCCTGCCGACGGTCGAGCCGGTCTTCAAGCTGCCGGCCACCTGGATCACGGAAGCCGAGCGGAAGAACGCGGAGATTGCGGGCTACACCATCGTCGATTCCGCCTCGGTCCTGATCACGCACCTGTCGGAAGCGGTCCGGCGCAATTGCCATGAGATCCTCAGCCGCCAAGACGTGCAGACGCTCCTGGACAACCTGAAGGAGACGCATCCGACCGTGGTGCAGGAGCTGATCCCCGGGCAATTGACCGTCGGCCAAGTCCAGCGCGTGCTGCAAAACCTTCTGTCCGAGGGCATTTCCATCCGAAACCTCTCCGCCATTCTGGAAAAGGTGAGCGACTACGCGAGCGTGACCAAGAACCCGGACGAACTCTCGGAATACGCCCGCCGCGCGCTCGGGGCCCAGATCGCGAAGCACTTCCAGAACGAGCAGGGCACCATCAAGGCCATCACGCTCGATCCCCGTCTGGAGCACCAGATCGCCCAAGGCGTGCGACAGTCGCCGACGGAGATTTCGCTGATGATGGAGCCGCGCTTGGCCAAACACATCATCGACTCCCTGTCCGCCAAGGTGCAGCAGCTCGTGGCCGCCGGACATCCGCCGCTGGTGCTGTGCGCGCCGCAGATCCGTTTGGCCTTCAAGCGGTTCTTCGAGACGACGTTCGGGGAATTGGCCGTGCTTTCGTATGCGGAAGTGCCCGCCCGCATCGAGGTGCAGACCGCCGCGATCGTGCCGGGAATGGAATAGAGCCGGGCCGGGAAAGGACGCCGATGAAGACACCGCCGCGTGAGTTGGGAAGGATTGGAGCCCAAGTTTTCCGTCCGGAGGGTGCCCCGTGAGCACGCCCGGCCAGACGTATTCCTTCATCGCGGATTCCGCGCCCGCCGCCGTGGCCCAGATCCGGGCCAAGCTCGGTCCGGACGCATTGGTCGTGGATGTCCGCAAGCTCCCGCCGGAAGGCCTCGCTCGGCTGTGGCAAAAGCCCCGGATCGAGGTCATTGCGCGCTTGCCCGAGCCGGAACCGGAACCTGCGGAAGCCCAGCCCGAGGTTTCGCCGGTCTTGGCCCAGTTGGAGGCGTTGCGCCGGGAAATGGGCGAGATGCGGCGTCGGATCGATTCCCCCCGCGAAACGGTTGCCGCCGCTCCCGTGCCCGACACCGGGGCGCGTCTTGAAGCGGGCGTTTCCGCGTTGGAGGAATTCACCAGTCGCGCGGGCCACTCCCAGCCCACCACGCTCGCGCAGTATCTCCAGACCATCGGCCTGACCTCCATGTCCGCCGGTTTGGTGGAAGACCGTGTCCTGGGCTCCGATCCCGGTGCCGAGCGTCGCCCGCTGGCCGACCAGATCCAGTTGGCCCACCAGATTCTGGAATCGTTTTGGCGACCGGCCCCGGTGGTGGATGGCGGCCTGCATGTGCTGATCGGCCCGGCCGGCAGCGGCAAGACCACCGCGCTCTGCAAGTGGCTGACCCAAGCCTCCTTGATCGAAGGCCGGTTGGCTTCGTTGTGGCGGCTCGACGGCGTGACCGCGAACCAGGCGGAGCATCTGAGCGTCCACGGCGAGATCCTTGGCGTGCCGGTCGAACGTTCCTGGCCCGGAGCCGAACCCATGGGCGACATCGGCTTCATCGATCTGCCGGGTGTGGATTGGCGGGATCGAAACGCGCTTCAGGAACTGCGCCGGGTGGTCGAAAGGTTTGGGAAGGCGAGTGTCCATCTCGTGGTGAACGGAGCCTACGAGTCCGACACGATCCTCGCGCAGGCGCGGGCCTTCAGCGTCCTGCCGGTTGTGGACATCATTGTCACGCATCTGGATGAGGAGCTGCGCTGGTCCAAGCTCTGGAATCTCGTTTTGGGGACGAACCTGCCCATCGGCTTCATCGGAGCCGGGCAAAATCTTCCCGGAGTTTTTGAACGGGCGACCAGCCGGAACCTTCTTGCCCGGTCCGGCGGGCGTCAGAACGGCGGAAAGGGCGTTTTTTCCGGGGTTTCCGGCCGCTGAACGGTCTGGCAAACGTTCTGCTAGGTAGGGGGAGACGGCACGGCTCACCACTATGAAACTACTGATGATTCTAGGCGCATGTATCGGGTTTGGAATCGGAGTTCTTTTCAGTTGGGCGAGTGAGAGCGGGTGGCCGTCGGTTCTTTGGCGGGCCGCAGCCACGGCCTACTGCGCGGGTCTTCTCATGCGCTGGTGGGGCCGGTTGTGGGTCAAGTCGCTCCGTGAAGTGCTGATCGAACGCCAGCTCTCCGCGATCAAAGCCGAAGAACAGCAGCTCGCCGCCAACTCCAAATAATCCCCTCCTACCATGAAGGCCCCTGTCCTCGAACCTGAACCCGCGCCCGTCGTGACGGTCTCCAAGAGCCGCGTCCCCCAGCCGTCGCCCGATGTCTGGAAACAGTATTCCAAGGCCGGCCCCGGCAGCCCGATCGAGAACGATCTCGTCCACCAATACCTGCCGCTCGTGAAGACCATCGTCGGCCGCCTCGCCATGAGCCTGCCGTCGCACGTCAACAGCGAGGACCTCTACAGCGCCGGACTGGTCGGACTGCTCAACGCCCTCCGCCGCTTCGACGCCAAGACCGGCACCGCCTTCGAGACCTACGCCCGCACCCGCATCCGCGGCTCGATCTTCGACGAGCTCCGCCGCCTGGACTGGGTGCCGCGCTCCGTGCACGACAAGGCCCGCAAGGTCGAGAAGGTCATGCGCGAGATCGAGCAGGTGAAGGGCGAGGCCGCGACCGACGCCGAGATGGCCAAGGCCATGAACCTGACCATCGACGAATACGAGGAGCTGATGGAGGAGATCCGCCCGGCGACCTTTGTCTGCCTCGATTCCGTCCGCGGCTCCACCGACGGACAACAGGAAGGCACCAGCCGCTACGACAGCCTCTCGGACGACAAGCAGGTCGATCCCGGCGACGGCACCGCCACCCGCGAAATGGCCCGCCTCATCGCCGAGCGTCTGGAAGACCTGCCCGACATGCAGAGGAAAGTGCTCGCGCTCTACTATTTCGAGGACATGCGCCTGCGCGAGATCGCGGAGGTCTTCGGCGTGACCGAGTCCCGCATCTGCCAGATCCACGCCCAGGCCATCATGTCCATCAAGGCGTTCCTGCGGAAACAGGACCCCGACATTTTCTGAGACCTTCCACGGGTGAACCCAGGGGAAACTGAACCATGCTGATCATCATCGGCGCCATCATCGTGATCGGGTCCGTGCTCGGCGGCTTCAAGATGGCCGGCGGCAACCCCGCCTCGCTCTGGCATCCGTCCGAAGTCGTGACCATCTGCGGTTCCGCCCTCGGCGCCCTCGTCATCATGTCGCCGATCCGGGTGCTCAAGGCGATGGTCGCCCAGATCATCGGCGCGTTGAAGGGATCGCCCTTCAGCAAGGCCGCCTACGAGGACCTGTTCAAGGCGCTCTACGAGCTCTTCATGGTCGGCCGCCGCAACGGCATGATCGCGCTGGAGGAACACGTCACCGGGCCGGAAAAGAGCAGCATCTTCACCAAGTATCCGAATTTCCTGAAGAACCACCACGCGGTGGAGTTCCTCTGCAATTCCCTGCGGCCCGTCATCGACGGCAAGATGAAGCCCGAGCAGCTCAAGGTGCTCCTGGACATCGAGCTGGAGGCGATGGAGAACGAGCACCACCAGCCCATCGGCATCATCCAGAAGACCGGCGACGGCATGCCCGGCTTCGGCATCGTGGCGGCCGTCTTGGGCATCGTCATCACGATGGGCGCCATCAACGGCCCCATCGACCAGATCGGCTACAAGGTCGGCGCGGCGCTCGTCGGCACGTTCCTCGGCATTCTCGTCGCCTACGGTTTCATCAACCCCATCGCGGTGAACCTCGAGTTCGTCGGCGCGGCGGAGATGCTCTACTTCCGCTCGATCGCCTCCTCGGTCTGCAGCTTCGCCAACGGAATGGCCCCGGTCATGGCCGTGGAGGTTGCGCGGCGCGGATTGACCAGCGACATCAAGCCCTCGGCCGAGGCGCTGGAGGAGATGCTGAAGAACATCGGGAAGAAGTAGCGGGCTTTAACCTTCCTCGTCTTCGTCCTCCTCTTCCTCCCCGTCCGAGCTCCGGGACGGGGAGGAAGAGAAGGACGAGGAGCAGGAACCAACGGACACCACATGGCCAAGAAACACGGACACCACGGCGGAGCCTGGAAGGTCGCCTACGCCGACTTCGTCACGGCGATGATGGCCCTGTTCCTCGTGCTCTGGCTCACCTCCCAGGACGAGAAGATCAAGGAAGCCGTGGCCCGCTCCTTCCGGCATCCCTTCGCCTCGCTCAATCCCGCCGGAGCCGTCATCAACACTTCCGCCACCCCGGCGTCCCCCAAGGAGTCCACCGGCAACTTCGACTCCGCCTCCGCCGTCGAGCTCCAGATGCTGCGCCAGCTCAACAAGGACCTCCAGCAGCAGCTCGAAGTGGAGGACGAGGACAAGTCCGTCGAACTGGAGCTCACGCCCGACGGGCTCAAGATCAGCATCTTCGACCGCTCGCAGAAACCCATCTTCAAGACCGGCTCCAAGGAATTCACCGAATACGGCCGCTGGGTCTTCACCTCCCTCTCCTGGCAGATCTCCCGCTACAAGAGCTTCGCCGTGGACCTCGAAGGCCACACGGTGGTCGAGGACGGCGGCCCCCAGAACGACTACGACACCTGGGAGCTCAGCGCCCTGCGCGCGAACTCCGCCCGCAACGAGCTCATGGGCAGCGGCGTCGCCGCCGGCCAGATCCGCAAGATCTCCGGCTACGGCGACACGATGCCGCTCAACGGCCGCCAGCCGGACGACCCGGCCAACCGCCGCGTCACCGTCATGCTCCGCATCAACGACAAGGCCAAGACCGGCGGCTGATCCCCTTCCCCGCTCACTCCGATGTCCGACTCGTTCTCACCGCTCTTTTCCGGCCGGCCCGCCACCGGCGGCTCCCGCCCCATGCGGGTCCAGGTCCTGAGTTCCGGCGGCCTGACGCCGCTGCCCCCGTTGAAGGCGTCCCACGCCGAGTCCGCGGCCTGCGCCAGCGGCGACGGGGTGAAGGTCTCCCTGGAAAAGACCGGCGACCTCGTCACCGGCATCCGCATCGACTGCGGCTGCGGCCAAGTCATCCAGTTGAGCTGCGTGTATTGAGGCGGGCCGCCGCCAAGCTTTGCTTCGGCCCAGAATCCGTCTTCCCCGCCCGCACTCCTGCTGAGGAGCTGCCGGTCGAAACGTCCCTGGTCCCCTTCCCCGCCCTTCCGGTCTCCATCGCCCCTGCCCCGGCCCGGCACCCGCCGCGATTCGTCGTTTGACGCAGGCGGGGGCCAGCCCCTATTCCTTGCCGCGTCAACGACAAGAACCATCAACGCCATCTCCAACATGCCTATCGCCGTCGGAACCAAAGCCCCTGATTTCACCCTCAAGTCCAAGAACGCCTCCGGTCTCGTGGACGTCAAGCTGTCGGAGAATTTCGGCAAGAAGAACACCGTGCTGCTCTTCTTCCCCCTCGCCTTCACCGGCGTCTGCACCGCCGAAATGTGCGACATTTCCGGCGGACTCCAGGGCTTCGCCGACCTGAACGCCGACGTGATCGGCATCAGCGTGGACAGCCCCTTCGCGCAGGAAGCCTGGGCCCAGAAGGAGAAGATCACCGTCAAGCTCGTCAGCGACCTGAACAAGACCGCGACCGACGCCTACGGCGTGCGCTTCCCGATGCTGGCCGGAGTCGGCGACAGCTCCGCCCGCGCCGCCTTCGTCATCGACAAGGCCGGTGTCGTCCAATACGCCGAGCAGACCCCGACACCGAAGGATCTGCCCAACTTCGCCGCCGTGAAGGCCGCGCTGGAGAAGCTCAAGTAACCGGCCGGAATCCATCGGGAACCTTTCAGACGGGCGGAGATTTTCTCCGCCCGTTTTTTTGCGCCATGCCGTTGGATCTCCGGCCTTCCTCGCACCTTGGTGCGGCGAAAACGCGGTCAGACGTCGTCCTTGGCCAGCGAGACGCGGAGGAGTTCACGGCCGTTGTGCAGGAACACGCTGCGCTGGGCGAAGGCGGGATGGCACCAGAGCACGTCGCGGCCACGGGTGTTTTCCTGGGGTTCCAGCAACTTGGCACGGCTGACCAGCTTGAACCCTTCCGGCGACAGTTGGCCGATGCCCAGCTCGCCGTGGTCGGTCCAGAAAAAGCAGCGGTCGCCCTGCCGCACGAGGAAGGCGTTGGCGAAGAACCCGGCCTGACCACCGAAGATCTCCAGGCTTTCCCAACGGCGGTCACCGGTCTTGAGATCCAGGCAACGGAGTTCGCCCCCGGCGCAGATGCCGTAGAGGGCGTCACCCTGGATCAAGGGCGTGGACATGACGGTGTGGAGGCCGTCGTCCTTCTCCGATTGTTTCCGGCTGCGCCGGTTCCAAACGACGGACGCCTCGCTGCCCGTGGTCGGCATCCGCAGCAGGAGCGAACCCTGGTAAAAGGAGGTCAGGAAGAGCAGATCGCCGGAGACGCGCGGCATGGCGATGGTGACTTCGGGCCGTTGGGGCTTTCCGCCGACCGGATACGGATGGGTCCAACGCACGGCGCCATCGGCGGGATCAAGCCCGGCCACGGCATCCGCGTGCCAGACAATAAGCTGTCGGGCGTCGCCCACGGTGTGGAGAACGGGCGGCGCGTAGCCGATTTCCTTCGCGGTCAACGCGCGCCACAGCTCCTTGCCGGTGTCCTTGTCGAAGGCCACCACGGCGCTGTTCGTTCCTCCGACGAGGCAGATCAAACGGGAGCCGTCCAAGAGCGGATGCGCCGCGTAGCCCCAGACGGGCGGCTCGGCGCGGAAGTCGGCGGGCAGGTTGCGCGACCAAACCGGCGTGCCGTCCTTGGCTTCCCAGCAACGCAGATCGCCCATCGCGCCGAGGGTGAAGACGCGTCCGTCGCGGACCACCGGCGTGGCGCGGGGTCCGGCCGGATAGGCGATGGTGTAGGGGCAATCGTAGGCGCGTTCCCACACGACCTGGCCGGTCGCGGCGTCGAGACAGAGCACACGTTCGTTGCCGGGCATCCGGGGAATTTCGCCGGGCTTGCGCTCCAGCGGCGGACCGGCTTGGCGATCGAGGAGATAGACGCGCCCATCGGCCACGGCGGGACCGACGTAGCCGGCCTTGACCGGCGAACGCCAGAGAACCTTGGGTCCGCTTTCGGGGAACTTCTCGACGATCCCGGACTCGCGCCAGATGCCGTCGCGCTCCGGCCCCATCCACTGCGGCCAATCGTCGGCCCTCGGTTGGAGCGCCGGGAGAAGAGCGGCGGCAAGCAGGAGTCGGGACGGGAGAATGAACAACCTCCGGAGGCGGGAGCGGGGATTCATGCTAGGGAGAGACCCCGAGCGGGCCCGGGCCGTTCAATCAGACGCCCAGCGCCGCCTGACCGGGATGCGCCGACGCCGCGGCGTTTGACAGACGGGAATGGATCGGCTGCGATCCGCCGCGACTATCGGAGGCCCAAATCCATGCGATCCCTTGCTCCTTCCCACGGAAAAACCCGGCTCGGCGTCGTCGGGCTCGCGGCGGCGGCGACGTGGCCATTGCTCGCGGCCGAGGCCGAGGGCTGGCAGGGCGCGGTCAGCGGCGGCTTCGGTGTCCTGCTGCGCGAGCTTCTCTCCACCCAACTGCACGAACTGGCTTGGGCGGCGCTGCGTTGGACGCTGCTGGGACTGGTGATCGGCGGCCTCGGGGCCGTGCTCGCGATCTGGGGTTTCGCCAAGCTGGGCTGGTGGAAATCCGGCTGGCACTTCGAGCGCTGGGTCCGCTGGATGGCCTGCCTCTTCATGCTGGGCTCGGGCCTGTTTTGCGGCGCGGCGGCGGGATTCTGGAAAGGCGTGGGCGACGGCGGCGAAATCGTGCTGCGCAAGAGCCAGCTCGCCACCGAGGTCTTTCCGCTGGCCGCAGGCGCGCTGGCCGACGGGTTGGCGTCGATCCAGGTGAGCCTTATCTCCTCCAATCTCCCGACCGGCGTCACCCTCGACCGCGAAAAGACCCTGGCGGCGTTCCGCGACGGGACGTGGGAATTCGACGCGGCGAGGTTCTCCGAACAGTTGGACCAGATGCGTCTCGGAGTGGTGAGCAACGCGCTGGTGAAGATCGAAACCGAGGTGGTGGCGAACATGCCGATGCTGGGCGAGGGCGTGAACCGCGCTCTGCTCCAAGCGGCGCTCGGCTATCTGGGCACCGCGCTGGTGGAGGAAAAGCTGGGCTCGGAACTGCATCGGTTCGGCGTGGCGCGCCTGCACACGGCGATCCGCGACCGGTTGCCGGAGGTCGCGGCGCTGGCGGGGAAGGCGGAGACCATCGCTCGGGCCGATCTGGCGGCGTTCCTGGTGCAGGAGGCGGTGGTGCCGCTCTTGATCGTGCCGCTGAAGAGCTTCGTGACGGCGAACATCCTTTTGGCGATCGGGCTCGGGTTGCTGGCGCTGCTCCTGCCGCCGCTGTTTTTCCGATTCACCTGCGGACGGGTGAAGCCGTCGTAGCACCGGCCTCCGACGGGCCGTGCCGAAATCGTCCGCGCTCCTCTTCCTTGATTCCGATTCTCCCCTTTCCGGGTGTTCCACGTTCTCTGCGGTTAAAGCCCCTTTCCCGTCAGTCCTTCTTGCTCTCCTGGTGGCAGACCATGTCGATGACCACGGCGCAAGCGAGCAGCAGCACGTCGTCTTCGCCGTCCGCGATGTCCACGCCGTAGGTGTCGGTCCAGCTGAACCAGCGTTTGCTCACCTGGGCGAGAACGCGGCCGTCGCGCACGATGGTGTATTCGTGGTCGAGAAAGCTGCCCTTGGCCTCCGGATCGTCCGGGCCGGGGACGTCCACGGTGAACTTGCAGCGGAAGAGGGTGAAGAGGTGCTTCTTCACCGTGGCGACATGGCGGCCGTCGCGGGTAATCTCATAGGTGGGCCCCCACGAGAAGATCTTCTGCCGGATGAAGGCCAGCTCGTTCCCCGCCATGTCTTGGAAGGACAGCTTGTCGCCGATGGAGAAGGCTTTGCCATCGACGAAGAAGACATCGCGCCCGGCGGCGTCCTTGATCGTGAAGTCGTCGCCCCAGGACCAGAACTTTTGCTTGAGGAGATAGCGCATGGCGTCGGTGTTTCCGGAGAATCTCCGGCTCGCCTCGGCGGGAGCCTTGACGGCCGGTGGATTCGTGGCCGAGATGAAGACGAATCCACCCCGGGCGAGCAAGCGGACAAATTGGGACGGTCACGAGGTGGGCAAACGCTCCGACAAAACGCGCCGGAAAGGGACGTTGGTTCCGGCACAAAAAAACTCCTGCCATGAAACTTCTCCCCGCTCGTGTGGGGCAAGGCTGGGCCGTGCCCGCCTTCCTCCTCTCCCTCGTTCTCAGCCTGGCCGCCCATGCCGCGACCAAGACCTGGAACAACGCCTCCGGCGGCAGCTGGACCAACGCCTCGAACTGGACGCCGGCGGGCGCTCCGGGCAACGGCGACACGGCGAACCTGACCCTGGCGGGCACCTACACGGTGTCGCTGGACGGCAACGCCACCCTGGCCGCGCTGACCGTGGGCGGAGCGGGCGCGACGGTGACATTGACCAACACGGCAGCGACCTTGGTCGTGACCAACGG